>JBJMOZ010000056.1:0-10760 GCA_045803465.1 Gemmatimonadales bacterium
CGCCGGCGCGGACCGCCACCCGGCGCTCAGAACATGAAGCCCGACGTGAAGTACACGGCCAGGCGCCCCTCGGCGCTCGCGACCGTGAAGCTGACCACGTTGGCCGGCTGCAGGGCCCAGAGCCACACGCCGCCCCCGAAGCCGCTGTGCCAGCGTTGCGACGACTCGCCTTCGAGGAAGACGCGTCCCACGTCGGCGAAACCGAGAAAGCCGACATTCGTCGGCACCAGCAGCGTGATCCTGCCCGCGCGGACGCGAAGCTCCGCGTTGGCGAGCACGCCCGCATCGCCGGCGTAGCGCTGCTCACGCAGGCCGCGCACGGTACGGGACCCGCCGACGAACGCCGCGTCGAACCAGGCATACGGCCCCCACACCTTCCGGCCACCTACCCGCAGCGCGAGCGTCGGGTGCAGGGGCAGGCTGGGGACCGGAAGGTGCGCCGTCACGGCTCCATGCACCTCGCCCACGGTCGAGGTGACATCCCACAGTTTCGGATACAGCGTGCCGCCTGCAAGAACTTGCAGGCCCCGCTGGCCGGTCGAGTCGATGCGCCGATGGTCCGAGCTCAGCTCGGTGCGCAGGCCCACCTGGCCGTAATCCGGCGTGCCGCGCGGCGCGAGCTCGCCGATGAGGCGGTCCTCGTCCAGCCGGGTGTGGGTGAAGCGGAGCACGGGTCCGAACTCGATCGTGCTGTGCCGCTTCAGGGCGACGACGTAGGACGGCCGCAGCAGGACCTGCGTGTTGCGCACGCGATTGTAGGCGTTGTTGTCCTCGTCCTCGTTCTCGTTCTCGTTGCCGAAGCCGAAGAAGCCGATCACCTGCAGCTGGGTGACGCGCGCCAGCAGCTCCCACCGCGTCCGCGACATGCGCAGGAAGCGCTCGTAGCGCGCCTCGGCGCGGATGCCGCCGCTGCCGGTCGCCACCGAGAAGGCGCCGGAGATCCGGCTGAGCCACGGCCGCGCACGGAAGCCAAAGTCTTTGCGCGCATACTTGACGCCGAGCTCGACCCCGAATTCGCTCCGGTAGCTGAGCACCGGGATGGTGGAGCGCGAGTGCCCCCAATCCCGCTCCGGCACGGGGTTGTCCTCGCTCGGCAGGTCGGCGCTCCACGGCGTGCGGTGCACCTTCGGTTCCTGACCCTCGATGGCGAGCGAGTCGGCATCGAACAACTCGAGCCGGCCGCCCGCCGACGCGTCGTGCACGCGGTCGGCACCTTCACCCGTGACGAGGAATACGGTCGGGCCCTCGAACCCGTCGCCCTGCACCTCGACCTCGTCATCACCACCGAGCAGCTGCACGCGGAACTCGTGCGTGAGGTCGCGGGAGGTGCGGCGGCGCACGTAAGCGGCGTCGCGCGTCGCGGAGTCGCGGGAGGCGTAGATCGCCACCTCCACCTCACGGCCCGCTCGGCGGATGCGCACCACGTCGGCGCGCTCCGTGCCGAAAAGATTGATGTCGTCGGCGAGAATATGCGCGAAGTCGCGCGCCGCCTCGTCCAGGTCATCACGCCGCGCGCGAAGCGTGCCGGCGAGCCGCGCGCTGTCGCGTGCGCGATGCTCCGGCGGCAGCGCCGCGACGGCATGGTCGATGACCGAATCGGTGAGCGCGGCCTGCAGCTCGTGCGCCGCGGAGTCGAACTGCTCCGGCGCGGTGCCGCCCAGCAGGTGGCGATCCAGCACCCGGGCGTTGTACATGAGGCCGGCGACGTTTTCCGCCACGGTCGAGTCGAAGGTGCCGAGCTTGGGCACCGCGCGCCGTGCCAGCCCCAGCAGCAGGCCCTCGTAGTCGGAGAAGGCCTGGTCGCGGTCGCGCGGGATGGGACGCCAGATGCCGAGCTTGCCGCGCTCCATGCGCGCCCAGCGCCACTGGTCCTGATGCCGGTCCCAGTCGCCGAGCAGGAAGTCCATCAGCCGCGCCCGGATGTAGCCGCGGCGGTCGGGCTGCTCGGCGGGCGTGCGGGCGATCTCCTTGAACATGTCGAAGGTGCCCTCGACGTCGTCGGCGCCGGCGAAGTCGTGCGGCCGCTTCTTGCCGGCCACGGGGCGTTCCTCGATGTAGCCGACCAGGCCGCCGTATTTCTCGCGGTACTCCCCGAGCCGCGGGACATCGGGCAACACGCCCAGCCTGGGCGTGACGTGCAGGACGCCGGCCGCATCGAGCAATCGGCTCGTGACGAGCGGAGCGGTCGGGTGCGACGCCGAGACCTGGTCCCGGACGATGTCGTCCAGACTGCCACCGCGCAGGTTCTCTGGCAGCGCTTTCGTCGGATCCTTGCTGAGCGAGCGGAAGACGTATTGCCGGCCGTCGCCCCCTTCGAAGCGAAGGGAGGCCGTCTGCATGCCGCCGCCCGCCTCGACTGGGGTCAGCCCGCCGCCCACCTTGTCGAGATCGAACACCGGCAGCGAGAGTGGTGCAGTCCACAACTCGCGGTAGCCCTCTCCGAAGAGCTTCCGATGGAAGGTGCCGCGTTCGAGTGCGGGTTCCGGTACGACGGTGAGCGTCTCGCCGGGCGTCGCGCCGGGCGCGGCGACGCGCTGGGCCGCGAGCGGCGTCGCCGCGAGCGCGAGCAGCAGCGAGCCGACGGCACGGCCTGCGGTGCGGACGCTCAGCGCCGCACCTCGGGCAACCATTCCGAGTGCAGTTCCTCGATGCCGTCGCCCTTGGGCTGGGGCCGGAGCACCGAGAGCCGCACGCGTCCATCCTTGAGGCGGTCGACTCGCATGAAGCCGGCGATGGACGCCGCGTAGCGCGTGTCGTCCCGCCAGGCCACCGGCTCGGTGTGATTGTCGTAGCCGGAGCCCGATACCAGCAATGTCGGGATGCTCGAGTCGCTGATGACCTGCAGCGTGTGCTCGTGGCCGGCCGCGACGATGCGGGGTGGCCGCGGCCCGAACGCCTCGCGCAGGCGCTGGCGCATGAGCACGTTGCGCGTGCCGGCAAGGTCCTGGTCGCTCGCGCCCGCGCGCCGGGAGATCGGGTAGAGCGACCCGATGATCGGCAGCGGAATGTAGAGCCAGCTCACCAGGTTCCGGAGCGGGAAGATGTGGTCCGCCAGCGGAAAGTATCCGCCGTGCGTGCCGTGCGTCTTCAGGGGATGATGCAGCACCACCACGGCGTCGAGGCCGGCCGGCACGTTCAGCGCTGACACCAGCGAATCGACCACGCCTTGCACGGAGCCGGGCCGGCACTCGTCCGTCGGCTTCGGGTCGCCCTGCAGGAACCACTGCGAGTCGAGGGCAATGAGTCGGAAGCGACCCGGGATGTCGATCGTGAACGGGCCGGGGCACCCGCCGCTCGGGATCATCTTCACGATGTCGCCGCCCTGCTGCGCGATGAAGGCTTCCTGGCGCCTGACCGCCGCGAAACCGCTGTCGCGTCCATTCTCCCAGTCGTGGTTGCCGGGAATGAAGTACGTCGGCGCGCGACTGTTGATGCCCACGTCCATCTGCCAGCGCAGGCGCCGCTCGTAGACCTTCCGGTCGAGCGCCGTGCTGTCGGGCATGCCGTAGTAGTAGAGGTTGTCGCCGAGGAAGACGATCGTCGAGTTCGCGGCGCCGGATGCCGCGCGCGTGAGTGCGGCGAGCACGTGGTCGTGCTCCTCGGGCTTGCCCGCGTCACCGATCAGGAACAGCGACGCCTCGAGGTCCTGTGGCGAGGGAACCGGCACCAGCGATGGCCGCGGAGTGGAGGAGCTGCAGGCGAGGAACAGGGCGGCGAGCAGCAAGGTCGTCGACAGGGGCGACTTACTGCGACGTGGGTGCATAGACCGTGATCCTGGCTCCGGAACGGCGTCCCTCGTCGGCGATGACGAGCCGACCATCGGGGGTGAATGCGATGCCTTCGGCTTGCGGATGACGCGCCGCATCGAGGTCGCCGACGGCCACGACGCGCCCATCGACGTCCACTTCCGCCACGCGATGATCCGGCCCGGCCACGAGTACGAGGTGCCCGCTGCGCGGGTCCCAGGCGGCGCCCGAGGGGCTGAACTGGCGCTGCCCGTCGGCGAGCGCCTTCGCGTCGATCCGGAACGACGTCCCGGAATCGGGACGCGCATCCTTGAGCGACCACCACGATCCCAGCACCGACCCCTCCGCGCCAGCCATGTCGAGACGCTTGCAGATCATGAGCATGGCTTCTCGCGGTGGCACGTACGCGAGGCTCTCCACGTCGCATCGCCGGCCGAGGGTGGACGGGTGGGTCCGGGGCGCGTCGGCCGGTCGGGCGAGATTCCACTCGAGGAGCGTGCCGTCGCTCGCCACCATGAACAATCGCTGCCCGACCACCGCCACGTCCTCGTAGTCGCCTGCGCGTGCAGGCCCGTGTGCCTCGAGGAATCGCTCCGCGCGTCCCGAGGCGAGATCGACCAAGTATGCCACCGCCATCTCGTCGCCGTGCACCAGCACGCGACCATCGGGCAGCACTGCGACCCCCGAAGCCTCGTTGAGCTCGGGTGGCAAGCGGGCCTCGGAGGCTGGCCGGGTCAGGTCGTACCGCGCCAACGCACCGCTCACGGACGCGGCAGGCCGACCGGAGTCGGTCAACCCGAGCTCGTGCGGTAGCGACGGCGTGGGTGCCGCGACGGACCGCGATGTAGTGTCGGTGCCGGCCGCCTGGGTGGCCGGTCGCTTGCGCATCAGCACTGTGGCAAGCGCCAGCAACGCGGCCATCGTCGCGACGAGCACGAGCCAGCCACCTGCGAACGAAGGCCAGGGCCGGGAGCCGCGGCGCGGTGGAGCGGGGGTGGCCGTTCCGACGGTTGCCCGCGCGTCCGACGGAGTCGGCTGACGCGTGGGTTCCCCGAGCACCTCGCGCAGCGCCAGTGCGAACTCGCCCGCGGATTCGAAGCGGTCCCCCGGCTCCTTGGCCATCGCGCGCTGCACCAGGTCGGCCACCGGCCCCGCGACGTCCGGGCGTGCCGCCGCAACCGACGGCGCCTGCTCCTCGCGCTGGCGCCGGATGACCTCCTCCATCGAGCCGCGGAAGGGCGGCTCGCCGGCGAGCATCTCGTAGAGCGTGCAGCCCAGCGAATAGATGTCGCTGCGGCCGTCCACCTCGGCGCGCCCAGCGGCCTGCTCGGGGCTCATGTAGGCCGGGGTGCCGAGTGGCACGCCGAGCGAAGTGAGGTTCGCGTCGCCGGGCAGATGCGAGGCGCGCGCGATGCCGAAGTCCGCGATCACGGCAACGCCACCCGAAATTAGGATGTTCTCGGGCTTCACGTCGCGATGCACGATGCCACGCTGGTGCGCGTACTCGAGCGCCTCCGCGATCTCGCGCGCGTACAGCAGCGCCTCCTCCATGGGCAACGGGCTCTCGCGGACCAGCCGGTCGCGCAGGGACTCACCCTCCACGAACGGCATCACCGAGTAGACGATGTCGCCGATGGTTCCCGAATCGAGCAGCGGCAATATGTGCGGATGCTGCAGCGTCGCCGTGATGCGCACCTCGCGCAGGAAGCGCTCAGCGCCGATGCGTTTGCTGACCGATGGATCGAGCACCTTGATGGCCACCGGACGCTTCAGCTTCCGGTCGCGTGCGAGGTACACCACCGACATGCCGCCGCGTCCCAGCACGCGCTCGATCTCGTAGCGCTCCTTCAACTCCTCGGCGACCTGGGCGCTCCAGGTCTTGGCGAGCTTGGCCATGGCGGGGGTCAGGCCAAGTCGAGCTGGAGGAGCGCGTCGCCCACGGCCGTACGCAGGCGTCGCTCAAGCAGGTCGCTCGGCACCTTCTTGCGGAGCTTCGCCCGGTAGCGCAATTCCTGGCCACCGGCCGCGGGCGTTGCACCCTCGAACTCCCACTTCTTGGTCTCGGCCGTGAGTACGCCTTCGACCAGCGCTCTGGCGCCAGGACGATCGCTGGAGACCACCACTCGCAACGCGCGCGGTCCCTTCTTCGCCTCCACCACCTGCGTGGGTCCCGGCCCCGGCGGCGCCTCCTCGATGGCGCCGGCGAGTGCCGCCTGCCGGTTGGCCACGCGATCCGCCACGTTCGCCAGCTGCTCCGGAGCGAGCGAGCGAAGGATGTCCTGGTCGATGCGCGAGATGAACTGCTGCGTGCGGTTCGCGACTGCCAGAGCGCGCTGCAGCCGCAGCTCCGCGGGCGCCCCCTCGAGGGCGGCGGGCACGCGCCCGAAGTCCGTCCAGTACAGCAACAGCGCCACGAAGTTGAATACGAGGCTCAACGCCGTCGCGATCTCGACGGCCTGCACGCCACACGCGACGCCCACGCCGATCGTGATGAAGATGTAGACGGCGTCCTTCGTATCCTGCAGCCGGATGCGAAAGCTCACCGCCGTCACGATGCCCGCCAGGCCGAAGGCGAGCGCGATGCTGTTCTTGACGATCGTGATGACGCCCGCCACCACCACCGGCAGGATGAGCAGGGTCTGCACCATCGATTGCTGGAACCCCCGCTTGGCGCGCGTGAGCACGTAGACCCACGCGATCGGCAGCATGAGCGCGGCCGACGTCAGGGTCACGATGACCACCGCGACGATGGGCGCCAGGTCCTGCTCGGCGCCGACCGGGATGGCCCGCGGGTCGTCCGCGGCCCGGGCCACGCCGCCATAGGCGTGCGCATTGAGCGTGTGGTAAAGGTCCGGCACCAAGTGGCTGAGCAGGACGCCAATCGACAGCAACAGCACGTACCACGCGCCGGTGCGTACGAGCGGTTGCTCGCCCAGTCGATCGAGAGGGTGCAGGTCAGTGGCCATGATATCCACCCATGGAGTACGTCGACGACGCCGATTCGTTCCTCTAGTCGAGCCGCCCTCGTCCACGCAGGCCCAGGGTGGCCTGCAGGCGCCCTTCGAAGCGTGTCGTGCTCATTCCCTCGACGTTGTCGGCGTTGGTGCGGTGGTGCACCCCGCCGGTCGCCTGGAGGTCCAGCGGACCGGCGCGTCCCGACACGCTGATGCCGGCGCGCAGCGTCGTCTCGACGGGCGAACTGAGGAGCTGCGGCGTGGCGCTCACGTCCGCCGGGTCGACGGGGAAGGGGTCCGTGAGTCGCGCCGCGCCCTGGCGCTGGAGGGCGAGGTCCGGCGTGACCGCCCAGTGCGCACGCACCGGGATCGTCACGGCCAGCCCCAGATGGTCCATGTCGGGCAGGCCGCGGCCGATGCCGACGCTGTCATCGACGAAGTTCTCGTACGGATTGGTCGTGCGGAACGCGAGCGTCGAGGCCTGCGTGTACAGCGCGCGCCAGCTGAGCCGCTGCCCCAGCGGACCGAAGGCCGAGAAGGTGAGCGCCCAGCGGTCGGGATAGGTCGTCGGCGCGCTGCGATCCTCGTACTGGAAGTCGTCGAGTGCCAGCTGGAGCTGGAACGTCGCGGCGCGGAATGCGCGCCACGTCACGTCGCCACCGAAGATCACGTTGCCGTCGTCACCTTCTCCGTACTGGTTCGAGAGCAGCAGGAACCCGACCGGATTTATGAAGGTGGCGTCGAGGCTGCGATCGTTGCCGGAGAACACCGTCGTCTCCCACAGCGCCGCATGCAGCCTGTCGGAGAAGCGCACACCCAGCCGGTGGCTGAAGTTGTAGCGCTTGATGACGTCGCCGTTGGCGTCGATCTCATCGCGCAGCTGGCCGACCTGGGCCTGCAGGCGCACGGTGCGCGTGCCCAGGTCGAGGCCGAGATAGTTGCGTGGATAGGCATACGGGCTGATCGGAATGCCCCAGTAGCCCACCGGTCCCCAGTTCTGCTCGAACTGCCCGAACCAGAACCGGCCCCACTTGAACTGCAGCCCCAGATACGCCTCGGCCATGCGGCCGGTGACCTCGATGTCGGACCGGCCTTGCCAGTCCGGATCATCCTTGAGGCGCGTCTCCACGGCCGGACGGCTCACCGCGACCACCGGACCGAATACGCCCTCGAGCCGCACGTCCACATAGGGCTGGACGCCGTCGGGGCCGCCCGGGCGGAGCAGATCACGGCGGGCACGCGTGTAGGCCTGCGCGCCGACCCGAGCCTCCGCACCCCAGCGTGCGCCCTCGAGATCGGTGAACTCGGCCGACAGACGTCGCACCAGCTCGGCATCGACCGAGCCCTTCGTGGTGTCGGCGCGTCGCAGGGACTGGATCACGTCGCTGCGCCGGAACGGGCGGATCATCGGCGACGGATCGGGGATCGTGCCGCGCGCGATGAGGTGCTCGACCAGCGGCAGGCGCGGGTCGTCGAGCGGCACGTTGGGCGACGCTTGCGCCGCGAGGCGCGTGTGCAGGAGCACCGTGCCGGCGAGAACGAGGAACAGCGATGTGGGGAGGCGCATCGAGGTCCAAACCTAACGGCGCGATGCATGCGGCGCGAAAGGCGGGTGGACGCTTATCTTGTCGCCATGCTTGAACTTCGGGTCGAATCGGTGCGCGGGGACCGGGTGGAATCGGTGCACCCGGTCTCGGCGCTCGTCGTGGATCCGCGTGGCGAGCTGCTGGCGTCCGTCGGCGATCCCGATCTGGTGACGTTCTGGCGCTCGGCCGCGAAGCCCTTCCAGGCCATGCCGCTCGTCGCGGACGGTGCGGCGGACCGCTACGGGTATGGCGCCGACGCCATCGCGCTTGCCTGCGCCTCCCATTCGAGCGAGCCGGGGCACCTCGCGCTCGCCGGCGAGATGCTCGCGCGCGCCGGTCGCAAGGAGTCCGATCTCGCGTGCGGCCCGCACGTGCCGCTCTCGCCTGAGGTGGCGGCGCAGGTGGCGCGAGAGGGCCGTGCGCTCTCGCCGCTGTGGAGCAATTGCTCCGGCAAGCACGCCGGCATGCTCGCGCTCGCGGTGCACCACGGCTGGCCCACGGCGGGTTACGAGCGGGCCGCGCACCGCGTGCAGGAGCGCATTCTCGTCGAGGTGAGCCGCTGGACCGGAACGCCGCAGGACGCCGTCGGACGTGCCGTCGATGGTTGTACGGCCGTCTGCTTCGCGCTGCCGCTGTCGGCGATGGCGCTGGGCTACGCTCGGCTTGCCGCGAGCGACGACGAGCACGCCGTACGGATCCGGTCCGCCATGATGGCGCACCCGTGGAATGTCGGAGGCACCGCGCGTCCTTGCACCGACCTCATGACGGCGGCACCCGGCATGGTCTTCGCCAAGATCGGCGCGGAAGGCGTGTACTGCGCCGGGCTTCCCGGGGTGGGTCTCGGGGTGGCGCTCAAGGTCGAAGATGGGGACATGCGCTGTGCGCCCATCGCGCTTCTGGCGGTGCTGCAGCAGGTTGCGACGCGGGTTTCAAGTACATTGGCGGCGGCGCTTGCCCGGCCCGAGTTGACCCGGCATGCAGAAGTCGTCATTCGCAACACGCGGGACGAGGCCACGGGCTATCTTCGGGCACGCGGATCGCTGCGTTTTGCTACGACAGGCGCAGGAACGGTACGGACGTGACGCAAGGCATGAGGTAGACTGATGGCGAAACACGACAGCCTGGATACGCAGACCCGCGAACTGGTGCGCTTCGCCGCCGCCATCGCGCAGGGCGACGAGCCCGAGCTGCGCGAGCGCGTGCGCTCGCTTCGCATGGCGCAGGTGCCCGTCGCGTGGGTGGAGGAGCTCCTGCTCCAGTCCATCCTGATGTGCGGTTATCCGCGCGCGCTGGTGGCGATCGCCGTGTGGCGTCGCTTCAGTGGCGTGCGTGCGCCGATGACCGATCCCGATGCCGGCTACGAGCAGGCAGCCGACTGGACCCGGCGAGGCGAAGCCACGTGCGAGGTCGTGTACGGCGTCAATTACGAGAAGCTCCGTGACAACGTGCGCGACCTGCATCCGGCGGTGGACCTGTGGATGATCACCGAAGGCTACGGCCGCACCCTCTCACGGCCGGGACTCGACCTCATGCGCCGCGAGCTGTGCACGGTGGCGCAGACGGCCGTGCTCGAGACCGAGCGGCAGCTGCACTCCCACCTGAAGGGCGCGCTCAACGCGGGCGCCGACCCCATGCAGATCGAGGGCGTCCTGTCCGTCGTGAATCCGATGCTCTCGTTCGATTCGTGGAAGAAGGTCAAGGAGCTCTGGCGCAGCGTCCGCGACGGGTTCATTCCGGAAAGTTGATCCGATGTTCGTAGATCAGGCGGTGGTCAGGGTCGTGGCCGGCACGGGCGGCTCCGGCGCCAGTTCGTTCGCCCGCTTCAAGTACAAGCCCAAGGGCGGTCCCGACGGCGGCGACGGCGGGCGGGGCGGTAGCGTGTTCGTCATCGGCGACTCCAACCTCACGACCCTCCTCGACTACCGCTACCGCAACTTGTGGAAGGCCGAGCGCGCGCAGCACGGCATGGGCAAGAACAAGACGGGCGCATCCACGCCCGACGTCCTGCTGCCGGTCCCGCCCGGAACCGTCATTCGGGATGCTGCCACGGGCGAGGTGCTCGGCGAGGTGCTCCGTGCGGGCGACACGGTGCGCGTGGCAAGGGGCGGCCGGGGTGGTCGCGGCAATTCGCGCTTCGCGACGGCGACGCATCAGGCTCCGCGCGAATGGGAGCCGGGCCAGGAAGGCGAGGAGCGTGAGATCGAGCTTGTCCTGAAGCTCATCGCCGATGTCGGACTGGTCGGCGAACCCAATGCGGGCAAGAGCACGCTCCTGTCCGTCATCTCCGCAGCGCGGCCCAAGATCGCCGACTATCCGTTCACGACACTCGAGCCCAATCTCGGCGTGGTGGGCCTGACCGGCAGCCGCTCATTCGTAGTGGCCGACATTCCGGGCATCATCGAGGGTGCACATGAAGGCAAGGGACTTGGCCTGCGCTTCCTGCGGCACGTCGAGCGCACCCGGCTTCTCGCGTT
>JBJMOZ010000064.1:0-6425 GCA_045803465.1 Gemmatimonadales bacterium
AGCCTCCCTCGGCGAGACGCTCGAAGGCGTCGCCGGCGTGCACAACCTCAGCAGCGGCACGGGTGTCGGGAAGCCCGTCATCCGTGGCCTGTCCTCCAACCGCGTGCTCATCCTCGACAACGGCCAGCGGCTCGAGAACCAGCAGTGGGGTGACGAGCACGGACCCAACATCGAGACCGCGAACGCCGATCGCATCGAGGTCATTCGCGGGCCGGCCAGCGTACTCTACGGCTCCGATGCGCTCGGCGGCGTGATCAACGTGCTCGAGAACCCGCTCCCCGACGCGCTCGGCCGCTCGCCGTTCACGCGCGGCGACGTGGCGCTGCGCTACGGCACCAACAACCGCGAGCCCGACGCCTCGGCGACGCTCGAGGGCGCCTCCGGCGGGCTCGGCTACCGGCTCGAAGGCAGCGGGCGCAGCAGCACCGACGTGCGCACGCCCGACTACGTCCTGTGGAACAGCGCCAACCGTGCCGTCGGCGGCTCGGGCACGCTGGGCCTTCGCGGCGGTTGGGGCTCGGTGGCCGGCACCGTCTCGCTGCGCGACGAGCGGGTGGAACTCACCGACGAGGATCCGCTCGCCACCCCGCTGCAGAAGGTGGAGGCGATGCGTGCGCGCGTGACGGCGCAGCTGCCCGTGGGCGCATCGCACCTCGACCTGCAGACCGGCTGGGAGCGGAACCGCCGGCGCGAGTTCGAAGACGAGAGCGCCGAGACGGCCGACGACGTGGCCACGGGGCTGCTCGCGACGTCGTGGACGGCGGATGCACGCCTGCACCACCCCGAGGTGGGGCCCTTCACCGGCAGCGTGGGGGTGAGCGGGCTGCACAACGGCTTCGAGAAGTTCGGCGAGGAGACGCTCATCCCGGAGAACCGCACGAACAACCTGGGCGTCTTCGCGTTCGAGCAGGCCAACGTGGGACGCTTCCGGCTGAGCGGCGGCATCCGCTACGACTGGCGCCAGATGGACGTGGACGCCGACGACGTGCTGGGCACCGTGGCGCAGACGCGCGACTGGAGCTCCCTTGTCGGCAACGTCGGCGCGCTCTACCGCCTGTCGGAGCCGGCCGCCCTGGTGCTGAACGTGGGCCGCGGGTTCCGTGCACCCAACGCGTTCGAGCTGTTCGCCAATGGCGTGCACGAGGGCACCCTCGCGTTCGAGCGCGGCAACCCCAACCTCGGCACCGAGACCTCGCTCAACACCGACCTCGCGCTGCGCATCCAGGGCAACCGCGTGGCGCTGGAGCTCGGCGGATTCGTGAACCTGATCGACAACTACATCTACACCGTGCCGGTACCCGGGCTCATCGACCCGGAGAGCGGGCTGCAGGTGTTCGACGTCACCCAGGGCAACGCGACGCTCGCGGGCGTCGAGCTCTCGCTCCAGTACCATCCCACGAGCGCGCTGCACCTGGAGGGAACCGCCGACTTCGTGCACGGGCAGAACACGACCACCGACGCGCCGCTCGCGGCCATGCCGCCCTTCCGCGCCACGTACCGGGTGCGTTACGAGGCGCCGGATCTCGCACGGTGGGCGCTGGCGCCGTATGTCTGGGTCGGCGGCGAGACCAATGCAACCCAGACGCGGCTCGATCCCGCGGAAGAGGCGTTCTACGCGGCGGCCTTCGATGGCGCCGGGTTCACGCCCGCGGGCTACACGCTCGCGAACATCGGCGCCGGCATCACGCTCTCGGCCGGACCGACACCCCTGCAACTGGACCTGCAAGTGCGGAACCTCTTCGACACGGCGTACTCGCCGCAGCTGAGCCGCATCAAGACGAATGCGCCGCAACCGGGCATGGGGCGCACCCTGCTGCTCGGCGTGCGGGCGGCGTTCGGCGGGTAGGCGCGCCGACGATGGAGCGCGCCCTGCACGGACGCCCGACGCGATTCCTCGATCCGATCGATCGCCTCAGCGAGGTGCTGTTCGGGCTCATCATGGTGCTGACGTTCACCGGCTCGCTGAGCGTCGCCGAGTCGGGACGCGAGGACGTGCGCAGCATGCTGATCGCCTCGCTGGGCTGCAATCTGGCGTGGGGCATCATCGACGGGGTGCTGTACCTGATGGGCTGCGTGGCCGAGCGCAACGCCGACGTGGCCACGGGTCGTGCGGTGCGGCGGAGCGCGACGCGTGAGGACGCGCATCGCCTCATCGCGGACGCCCTGCCGGCCGACCTTGGGGCTGCGCTCGGCCCGCACGAGCTGGAGGTCATCCGCGTGCGGCTCGTGGACCAGCCGGAGTCGCCGACCCCCCGGCTCGAGCGCAAGGACTGGCTCGCCGCGCTCGGCGTGCTGTTCTGGGTGTTCGGCATCACCTTCCCCGTCGTGATCCCGTTCATCCTCATGCACGACCCGCGGCCGGCGATGCGAGTCTCGAACGGGATCGCCATCGTGCTGCTCTACGCCACGGGGCATGCCTACGGGCGCCTCACGGGACGCTCGCCATACGCGGTCGGGTTCGGGATGGTGCTGCTGGGAGTGCTGCTGGTGGGACTGACGATGGCGCTGGGCGGCTAGAAGGACATCTCCTGCGCCTTCGCGTCGCCCGGCGCGAAATAGAGGGTCTGGCGTGCCTCGTCGGGCAGGTGCATCACCTGCACGATGTTCTGCTGATCGCCGAACTGCTCCTGCAGCACCACATTGCGAAGCGACAGGCGCTTCACCGGTGTCGCCGCCGCGAATTCCAGGACGAACCACACCATCTGCTGCTTCTGCTGCGCGTCCACCTCCACGCCCGAGCTTTCCACTCTCGCCGACAGCCGCGCGCCGTCGGCCTCGAGCAGGAATCGCTCGTTGACGTAGGCCGTGAAGAGCGAATCGCGCCGCGGGTCCTTCACCGCGTCGAATGCCTCGATCCGGTAACGATGCCCGAGGCCCTTCTCGAGGTCGTCGCGAAACAGGCGCATGCGCGCCGCCACCGTGACGCCCTCGATCACGAGCCGGGTGTGCGAGACGTGCTGGTCATGCCGCGCGGCGGGAATCCCGAGGATCCCCGCCGCGACGAGCAATGTCCGGGCGAAGCCGATCACGACGCCGGAGGTGCGGTCGGCACCGCGCCGGCCGGCCAGGTGTTGTTGCTGCGGTCCACGTCCGCGAACACCTCGTCGGGATCCACGACGACCTTCGTCACCGTCTTGTTGGTGAAGAAGCCGTACTGGAACTTGAGCTCGTTGCGCCGCCAGACGTCGGCAGGGAGCTTGACCTTGTCGGTGGTGCCGTCGTCGTACGTCACCTCGAGCTGCAGCGGCAGCACGAGCCCGCCCTTGTTCTCGATCGTGACGCGCGCGTAGTTCCTGCCGCGCGCCGAGGTGCCGATGAGGCTGTCGGCGGATTGCATCTCGAGTCCCGTCACGGCCTGGTCGTTGGCGTAGTTGGTGTAGAACCAGCCGCGCCAGAAGTAGTTGAGTTGCTCGCCCGCGCCTTCCTCGAGGGTGCGGAAGAAGTCGGCGGGCTGCGGATGCTTGAACGCCCACTTCTGCGAGTACTCCCGGAACGCCTGGTCGAACACCTTGGCGCCGAGAATCTGCTCGCGCAGCATCACGAGGCCGGCCGCCGGCTTGGCGTAGCCGTTGTTGCCGAAGTTGGCCTGGATGTCGTTGGACTCGGTCATGATCGGGACCTGCTGGTCCTGCTTCATGTAGCCGACGATGTTCTTCGCCGGCCCGCGCAGGCCCTGCTTCGGCCAGTTCGGGTCCCACTCCAGCTGGGCGTAGTACTCGAGGAAGCTGTTGATGCCCTCGTCCATCCAGGTCCACTTCCGCTCGTCGCTCGCCACGATCATCGGGAACCAGTTGTGGCCCACCTCGTGGATGGTGACGCCCACGAGCGCCTGCTCGAGCTGCGGCGTGTAGCTGCCGTCGGGCGCCGGCCGGGCGCCGCAGAAGGCGATCATCGGGTACTCCATGCCGAAGACCGGGCCGTGCACGTTCACGGCCTTCGGGTACGGATACTCGAACGCCATCGCGCCGTAGGTCTTCATGGTCTGCGCGATCGCCTTGGTGGAGACCTTGTCCCAGAGCGGCATCGCGTCACGCGGGTAGAGCGAGTGCAGCTCGATGACCTTCTCGCCCGGACGATACCGGTAGCCCATGGCGTCCCACACGTACGTCTTCGACGAGACCCACGCGAAGTCGCGCACCTTCTCGGCCTTGAAGCGCCACGTCAGCGCGCCCGTGCCTGCCGGACGGGTGGAGGGCTGCATCACCTCGTCCTTCGAGATGATGAACACCGGGGCATCGCTCGCCATCGCGCGCGTGAGGCGCTCGCGCTGCGTGGCCGTGAGCACCTCGGCGGGGTTCATCAGCACGCCGGTGGCCTGCACGATGTGGTCGCGCGGCACGGTGATGCTGACGTCGTAGTTGCCGAAGTTGAGGTAGAACTCGCCCTGGCCGAGGAACTGGTCGGTCTGCCAGCCGTTCACGTCGTCGTAGACGGAGGCACGCGGGAACCACTGCGCCATCTCGTAGAGCCAGCCGTCGGTGACCTTCTCGCGCAGGCCGCGGCCGTTGCGACTCGTCTCCGGCACCGCGTGCGACCAGTCGATGTCCACGTCCACCGTGGCGCCCGGCGCGAGCGGCTTGGCAAGCATGACCTTCATGACGGTGCCGTTGATGAGCCACTCGGCGTCGGCGAACGCCTTCTTCGCCTTGCCCGCCGCCATGCCGACCTGCACCCGCTTGATCTTCGTGCCGGCGCCGGCCGGAGTCTCCGGCGCGAGGAACCGCCGCGCTTGCGGCGAGAGCGTCGCCGGCAGCGCCGGCGCCGACTGGAGCGTGCGGCTCACGGCGGGATCGTCGATGTTCTGCTCCACCTGGAACCACAGGTAGCGCAGCTCGTCGGGCGAGTTGTTGTGGTAGGTGACGCGCTCGCTGCCGGTGAGGGTGTTGCTGACGGTGTCGAGCGAGGTGCGGATCACGTAATCGACGCGCTGCTGCCAGTACTTCGGTCCCGGCGACCCCGCCGCGTTGCGGTACTCGGTGGGATCGGCCCACTCGTCGATGGCGCGGAAGGTCGACTGGTTGGTCTTGGCGCCCGGCGCATTGAGCCATTGCTGCGCCGCGGCCGGCGCCGTGGAGGCGACGAGCAGGAGGAGGACGAGTCGGACGGAGGATCGTGTCATGGTCGTGGAGTTGGAGAAGGGACGCATCAGGATACGGGGGCGCGGAGTCGCTCCGCGATCATGGTCAGGGCCACGGCGACGGTGCCGCCGCTCACGAGCAGCACCCACTCGCGCCGGGTCAGGCGCAGCAGGCGCGGCAACAGCACGCCCAGCAGCAGCACGGCGGCCACGATGAGCAATTGCCCCAGCTCGAGGCCGACGTTGAAGGCGAACAGCGGGCGCACGATCGACTCCTCGCCGCCGAGCAGCGACCGAAGGTAGTTGGAGAAGCCAAGGCCGTGGATGAGGCCAAAGCCCGCCGCGAGCGCGTACTGCGGTGCCTGCGATCCGGGTGGCCCATGCCGCTCGTCCTCGCCGCGACTGAGGATCACCGCCGCGAGACCCGTGACGGCGATGGTCACCGGGATCAGCACTTCCACGAGCGAGGCGCGCACCCGCACCACGTCGAGCGTCGCGAGCGCCAGCGTCACCGAATGCCCCAGCGTGAACGCCGTCACCAGCCACACCAGCCGCCGCCACGCCGCAGGCGGGTAGGCCACGGTGAGGGCAGCGAGGAAGAGCATGTGGTCGTAGGCACCGAGGTCGGCGATATGGCGGAAGCCGAGCCTGAGATAGACGACGAATTCGGACAGGTGCGGCTCTCCCGGGGGCGATCGCGAAGTATCGGGCGCTGTCAGGCTGTACGGAAGGCGACGGGAGGGGGTTTCCGAAGGAATCGTGAAGGGAAGACGCCCGCGCCCCTCACAGAATCCCCCAGAACACCCGCCCCACATCCACCCCCACCCGCCAGCCTCCGTCATCCCGCAGCCCATACGCCACGTCGAACCGCAGCAGGTCGAACAGGAACGTCGCCCCCACGCCCAGGGACGGGTAGCACCCGTCCTCGCCCGCGTCCCGCTCCGCGACACACACCACGTGCCCGTACGGCGCGAGCGTCATGTGGGGCGGCGTGCGGCCGTACTTGAATAGTGTGATGGACGGAAACGGCAGCGGTACGCGCAACTCCGCGCGCTGGCTCCAGGCGAACTCTCCCGCGAATGCGTGGAAGGAGTACCCGGGGCCGGTCGAGATGCCGCCGAAGCGCACGAGGTCCTGCGTCGGCACCTCGTCTCCCGCGACCGCACCGGCGGCTGTTGCGAGCACGAGGGCCGAGCCGCCGAGCGGTCGCTGCCACTCGGCGGCACCGGCGAGGCGAGCATAGCCGCCCTCCCCAAGCCGCTCGGCGGGATCGACGATCGCCGTGCGCAGCGCCAGGCGCCACGACCAGCGTCCGCCCACCGGCCCGTCGCTTAGACCACGCATGAGC
>JBJMOZ010000108.1:0-3096 GCA_045803465.1 Gemmatimonadales bacterium
AGTACGGCGGGTCGTTCGAGAACCGCATCCGGCTGACGCTCGAGGTCACCGAGGCCGTGCGCGCGGCGTGGCCCGGACACTTGCCGCTGTTCGTGCGCATTTCGGCGACCGATTGGGTCGAGGGCGGCTGGGACCTGGCGCAGTCGGTCGAGCTTGCGAAGCGGCTCGAGCCGATGGGCGTGGACCTGATCGATTGCTCCTCGGGTGGCACGTCGCGCGAGCAGAAGATCACGGTGAGCCCAGGTTATCAGGTGCCATTCGCCGAGACGATCCGGCGCGAGGCCGGCATCGCGACGGGCGCGGTGGGACTCATCACCGAGCCCGCGCAGGCGGACGCGATCATCGCCGAGGGCAAGGCCGACGTGGTGCTGATCGCGCGGCAGATGCTGCGGGATCCGTACTGGCCGCTCCACGCCGCGAAGGAACTCGGCGTGGACGTGCCGTGGCCGATCCAGTACGCCCGCGCGAAGGACTGACGAGAGGAAGGCCCGCAAGGCGACGCGATTTGACAGATTTCCGCAGACGTCATAGCTCTCAACGGTATTCGCACGCTGCTTGCCTCTCCCTCGCCAACAGGAGCACTCCATGACCAGCCGGACGTGGCGCTTCGTCGCCATGCTGCTGCTCACGTCCCTTCCGGTGGGCATCGGCTGCGGCCCGTCGAAGGCGGGCCAGAAAGATGCCGCATCGGCGTCCGAGCACCTCACCGCCGACACGCCGAAGCAGACGGTCGAGGGCGCGAGCTTCATCGCCCCGGCCGAGTGGAGCGTCTCGGTGCGCGGGCCCGCGACCATCATCGAGGCGCCCGAGGGCGACTCGCGCGTCGCCCTGATCGACGTGCACGCGCCGGACGCCGACTCCGCCATGGCGCTGGCGTGGGCGGCGTACAAGCCCGACGCGAAGTGGCCGCTCAAGGTGGTGAATCCCCTGCCCGACAAGGACGGCTGGACCGACCGGCGCTCGTTCGAGTACCAGACGTCGCCCAACGAGAAGCGTGGCGTCACCGCGAGCACCCGGCGCGCCGGCGACGTGTGGACGGTGGCCGTCTACGACATGACCGACGCCACCGGCGAGAAGCGCGGGGGGGCCGTGCAGCTCATCTTCGACCGGCTGCTGCCGAAGGGCTACACCCGCGAATCGTTCGCGGGGAAGAAGGCGAATCCGCTCGACGCCGAGCGGCTGGCCCGGCTGCACGAGTTCACCGAGACCGCGATGCGGGAGCTGCGCGTGCCGGGCGTCGCGATCGGCATCATCCAGGGCGGCAAGGTGGTGTTCGCCGACGGCTTCGGGGTGCGCGAGCTGGGCAAGCGGGAGAAGCCCGATGCCGGCACCATGTTCATGGTGGCCTCGAACACCAAGGCGCTCACCACGCTGATGCTCGGCAAGCTGCTCGACGAGAAGAAGCTGACGTGGGAGACGCCGGTCACGAGCCTCCTGCCGACCTTCAAGCTGGGCGACGCCGAGACTACCCGGCAGGTGCTGGTGAAGCACCTCATCTGCGCCTGCACCGGCCTGCCGCGGCAGGACCTCGAGTGGCTGCTCCAGTTCAAGGATGCCACCGCCGCCTCCACGATGGCGTCGCTCGCCACGATGCAGCCCACGAGCACGTTCGGGCAGATGTTCCAGTACTCGAACCCCATGGCCGCCGCCGCCGGCTACATGGGCGGTCACGTCGCGTACCCGGACCTCGAGATGGGCCGGGCCTACGACGAAGCGATGCGCACGCGCGTGTTCGAGCCCCTCGGCATGACGTCGACGACGTTCGACTACGGTCGGGCGCTCGCCGGCGACCATGCGTCGCCCCACGCGCCCGACGTCGATGGGCGGCCCAGCATCGCGGGCATGGAGATCAACTACTCCGCGATTCCGGTGCGACCCGCCGGCGCCGCCTGGAGCAACGTGCGCGACATGCTCAAGTACGTCGCGATGGAGCTCGCCGAAGGCGAGCTGCCGAACGGCAAGCGCTACATCGCGACGGAGACGTTGATGGCTCGGCGGGCGCCGCAGGTGGCCATCGGCAAGGAAGCCACCTACGGCATGGGCCTGATGGTGGACACCCGCTACGGCACACCCGTGGTGCATCATGGCGGCGACCTGACCGGGTTCCACAGCGACATGATGTGGCTGCCCGAGCACGGCATCGGCGCCGTGGTGCTGACCAACGGCGATCCGGGCTGGATCCTGCGTTCCATCTACCAGCGCAAGCTGCTCGAGGTGCTGTTCGACGGGCGCGACGAGGCCGACGGCGACGTCGCCGCGCAGGCGAAGCGCTTCTACGACCAGCTCGCCGCGGACCGCAAGCTGCTGACCGTGCCCGCCGACGCGAAGGAGGCTGCGAAGCTGGCCGGCCGCTACCACAACGACGCGCTGGGCGACGTCGCCGTGACGCACGCCGGTCGCGTCACGACGTTCGATTTCGGCGAGTTCCGGAGCGAGGTGGCGTCGCGCCGGAATCCCGACGGGTCGCTCTCGTTCATCACCACGTCTCCGGGGATCTCGGGGTTCGAGTTCGTCGTGGGCACGGGGTCGACGCCCACGCTCGTGGTCCGCGACGCGCAGCACGAGTACGTGTTCACGGCGTCATAGGCAGGACACCGTGGCGTCGAACTTCTCGTGCATCGGCTTTCCCGTCGCCTCGGGTGACGACTTCGTCACGCTCGCCGAACAGGTGGCGTCCATCGCCACCCCGGTCGAGGCGAAGGCGGGCACCTACCTGCGCTGGTCGCCGCCCACGGGCGAGGAGCTCTGGCTCCAGGTCGATCGCGGCAACCACCTTCGCGGCATGAACCCGCACTTCCGCGGCCGCAGCTCGATGCGGGTGCGGGTGGATGAGCGCATCCGGCGCGACGACCACACGGTGCTCGACGGCGCGTTCCATGCCTTCGCCATGCCGGAAGGCGATGGAGAGGAGGCGCAGCTCTACCCCTTCGTGTTCGACGCGCCCGACGCCGACGTGCACGCATCCCTCGCCCTGCCGGCCACGGTGCTCGTGCAGCTTGCCGCCTTCGCGAGCCAGGCGGAGTGCTTCCCGAGTCCCGAGACGTTCGCCGCCTCGCCGCGCGGCGGGCGGTTCGCGTCGAAGGCGTTCATTCCTTC
>JBJMOZ010000121.1:0-3470 GCA_045803465.1 Gemmatimonadales bacterium
AGCGCTTGACGGCGAGCGAGACGTTGTGGCCGCCGAAGCCCGCGCTGTTGCTCAGCGCCGCCCGCACCGTGCGCTCGCGCGCCGTGTTGGGCGTGAAGTCCAGGCCGCAGCACTCCGGATCGGTCGTGGAGTGGTTGATCGTGGGCGGCACGACCTGGTCGCGGATGGCCAGGGTGCAGGCGATGAACTCCACGGAGCCGGCCGCGCCGAGCATGTGCCCGGTCATCGACTTCGTGGAGGACACGCTGACCTGGCGGGCCGCGTCCCCGAGGACGGTGGCGATGGCCTTGGCCTCGTTGGAGTCGTTGAGCGGCGTGGACGTGCCGTGCGCGTTCACGTAGTCGATCTCGGTGGCCGAGAGCCCGGCGTCGGCCATCGCGCCGCGCATGGCGCGCTGAAGCCCTTCGTGATCAGGGAGCTGCCCCGTGAGGTGATATGCGTCGCCGGTGGCCTTGTAGCCGACCACCTCGCCGTAGATCCGCGCGCCGCGGGCCAGCGCATGCTCCAGCTCCTCGAGCACGACGATGCCGGCGCCCTCGCCCATCACGAAGCCGTCGCGCGTGGCGTCGAAGGGACGAGAGGCGGTCTCGGGGCTGTCGTTCCGCCGCGAGAGCGCCGTCATGTTGGCGAAGCCGCCGATCGCCATGGGCGTCACCGTGGCCTCGGCACCGCCCGAGATCATCACGTCGGCGTCGCCGTACTGGATGGTGCGGAAGGCGTCGCCGATGGCGTGCGCGCTCGTGGAGCACGCGGACACCGTGGCGTAGTTGGGCCCACGCGCGTTGAAGCGCATGGACACCACGCCCGAGGCGATGTCGGCGATGAACATCGGGATGAAGAAGGGGCTGATCTTGCTGACCCCGCGCTCCCGGTAGATGTCGTGCTGTTCCTCGAAGCTCTTCAGGCCACCGATGCCGCTGCCGACGATGACCCCGGTCCGGTCCACGTCGAAGCCGCCGTCGGCGAAGCCGGCGTCGCGCATGGCCTCGACGGAGGCGGCCACGGCGTACTGGGTGTACTGGTCCGCTCGCTTCGCCTCCTTGCGATCCATCGCGGCGAGCGGGTCGAACCCCTTCACCTCGCACGCGAAGCGGACGGGGAAGCTCGAGGCATCGAACTTCGTGATGCCCGACGCGCCCGACACGCCGCTCCGCATGGCGCGCCAAGTCGTCGCCACGTCGTTGCCGAGCGGCGTAACGGCACCGAGACCAGTGACGACGACCCGACGCCGCATTACGCGCCGACCTTGGCGTTCAGGTAGGCCACGGCATCGCCGACGGTGCGCATCTTCTCCGCGTCCTCGTCCGGGATGTCGATGTTGAACTCCTTCTCGAACTCCATGACCAGCTCGACGATGTCGAGGCTGTCGGCGCCGAGATCCTCGATGAAGCTCGCTTCGTCCGTCATCTTGTCGCGCTCGACGCCGAGCTCCTTCTCGATGATGTCGCGGACCTTCTGGGCGTTGTCGGCCATGAGTGGGGCTCCTGTAGTGTTTTTGAACGCGGGAAAGTTAGCCAAAGGTCGTACGAAATGTCACGTCGCCGGCCGCGTGCGCGGCACCGCCGGCTGGTACTGCGTCGTCACATCACCATGCCGCCGTCCACCACCAGGGTCTGGCCGGTGATGTAGGAAGCGTAGTCTGATGCAAGGAAGGTGACCACGCCGGCGATGTCGCGCGGAGAGCCGAGGCGCTCGAGGGGAATCTGCCCCGAGAGCGCGGCGCGGGCCTCGGGGGTCATGGCCGCGGTCATGTCGGTCTCGATGAAGCCGGGCGCCACCGTGTTCACCAGCACGTTCCGCGAGCCAAGCTCCTTGGCGACGGACTTGGTGAGGCCGATGAGCCCCGCCTTGCTGGCCGCGTAGTTCGCCTGCCCCTTGTTGCCGGTGATGCCCACGATGCTCGCGATGTTGATGATCCGTCCCCACCGGCGCTTGATCATCCCCCGCGAGGTGGCGCGAATGGCGAGAAAGGCGCCGCGCAGGTTGGCGTCGAGCACCGTATCCCAGTCGTCGTCCTTGATGCGAAACAGGATGTTGTCGCGCGTCAGGCCGGCGTTGTTGACGAGGATGTCGATCTGGCCGAAGGCCTTTTCCACCGCGTCCACCAGGGTGGCGATCGACGCCGGGTCGCCGACGTCGGCGGCGAAGCCCTGCGCGCCGCCGCCGATGGCGGTCGCGGCCTCGGCGGCCTTCGCCTGATCGCGCCCCACGACGGCCACGCGGGCGCCGGCGCCGGCGAGCGCCTCGGCGATGGCGCGCCCGATGCCGCGCGTGCTCCCCGTGACCAGCGCGGTGCGTCCGGCGAGATCGATCTTCATGCGGTCACCAGGGTGAGGAGCGCGTCGACGTCGGCGGCGGTGCCGCACGACACGACCTTGAGCGAGGGCGCGATCTTCTTGGCGAGCCCCTTGAGGACGGTCCCGGGCCCCATCTCCACGTAGAGCGCGTCCGGATGCAGCACCGCGATGTGCTCCAGCTCGCGCGCCCACTGCACCGGGGCCGTGAGCTGCTCCACGAGCAGGCGCCGGGCAAGTGTCCCGCTGTCAACCGGTTGCGCGTTGACGTTCGCGTAGACCGGAAAGCGTGGATCGCCGAAGTGCGCCAGGTCGAGCGCCGCCTCCAGCCCCGCTGCGGCGTCCGCCATCAGGGGGGAGTGGAAGGCGCCGCTGACGGTCAGTGGAATCGCCTTGGCACCGGATGCCCTGGCGAGCACCATTGCGCGTTCCACGCCGGCTACCTCGCCGCTGATCACGACCTGACCAGGGGCATTGAAGTTTGCGGGAACGACCAGGCCGGCATCGGCCGTCGCCTCCTCGCAGATGCGCTCGATCGGGCGCGTGGGATTGCCGAGGATGGCGGCCATGGTCCCGGGCCGCTTCCGCCCCGCCTCGAGCATCAGCTCCCCGCGGCGGCGTACGAGGCGCACCGCTTCCGGGAGGGCGAGCGCGTCGGCCGAGTGGTAGGCGGTGAACTCGCCCAGCGAGTGGCCGGCGGCCGCCACGACCCGCGAGCCGATCTCGTCGCGGATGACGGCCCACACCGCCGCGCCGTGGGTCAGCAGCGCCGGCTGCGCGTTGTGGGTGAGCGTGAGCTCCGCGGCCGGCCCCTCGAAGCAGAGGAGCGAGAGCGGCGCATTGATGGCGGCGTCGGCGGCGAGGAACACCTCCTTCGCCGTGGGGAAGCGCTCGGCCAGATCCTTTCCCATCCCCGGAGTTTGTGAGCCCTGACCCGGGAACAGCAGTACGACGTTCGGCATGGCGACTAGAAGCGGACGACCATGGAGCCCCACGTGAAGCCGGCGCCGAAGGCGACGAGCAGCGCCGTGGTCCCCTCCTTGATCCGGCCACGCTCCACCAGCTCATCCAACGCGATGGGGATGGAGGCCGACGAGGTGTTGCCATAGCGGTCCACGTTCACGTAGACCTTGTCCATCGGCACATGCGCGTGCTTGGCGGTCGCTTCGATGATGC
>JBJMOZ010000229.1:0-4596 GCA_045803465.1 Gemmatimonadales bacterium
CACGAAGTCCGGCGAGGAGCCGCGCAGCGCCTCGTGCAGCGCCAGCGTTCCCTGCACCTTGGGCGCAAGCACGCGGCGCGACGCGGCAACGTCGCGCACCTGCAGCGCGCCGTCATCGAGGACACCGGCCGCGTGCAGCACGCCGTGCAGCGCGCCGAACCGTCGACGGGTTTCCTCGGCCCCACGTCGCAGCGCGGCGGCATCCGTCACGTCGGCACTGATCGGCAGCACCTCCGCGCCAAGCGACTCGAGCTCGCGCACCAGGTGAATGCGACGACTCGTCTCATCCTCGGCCCCGTGCCGCTGCAGCCACTCGTCCCATTCGGCGGACCTTGGCATCGGTCGCCGGCCCACGAGCGCGAGCCGCGCCTGATAGGCGATCGCGAGGTGGCGGGCCACGGCCAGACCCAGGCCGCCGAAGGCGCCAGTGATCAGGTACACGCCCCGCTCCCGGAATGCCGGGGTGATCGGGGCATCCAGGTGCAGCGGTTCCACCGTCGGCATCCAGCGATCGGGACCGCGCAGCGCCACGACGTCGGGACCCTCCGCCGCGAGCTCGGCGACGAGATGCTCGATGAAGCGGCCCGTCGGCATCCGGTCGCTGCCGACGTCCACCAATCGCGCCCGTACTCCGGGCAGCTCGGCCGGGATCACGGGAACCGCGCCCACGAGCGTGCCAAGGCGCGGCTCGAGGTTCGATTCGTCGGAGATGCGCACGGCCCCCGCGGTGAGCACCAGCAGGTCTGCGTTCACCTCTTCGGCGCCGAGTGCCTGCACCAGCGCGAGCAGCGAATAGAGGCCGCTCTCGAGCGAGGAATCCTCGAGCGGCCAGGCGAACACGATGCGCTTCGGCAGGCGTCCCGCGTCGCGCAGCGTCGCCAGCAGGCGGGCCGCCTCGTCCGTATTGCCCGGTGTCACGGAGTAGGTGTCGGGGCCAAGCTGGTGATACCGCGTGCCGCGCCGCGCGGTGAACACGTCGATGCTCGCGGCCCGCAACCGCTCGAGCAGGGCCTTCGCCACCGGTGAGCGGTCGGTGAAGATGAGGACCGGACCGTCGAACGTGAGCGCCGGCGCGGGCGCCGCCCGGCGCCAGGAGGGCTGGCTGAACCAGTCGGCCACATCGGCGGTTCGATGGAGCACGGTACTCGTGCTGCCGGCGGCGGTGACCGGTCGGGCGTCGATCCAGTGCCGCTCGCGTTCGAACGGATAGGCCGGCAGGGCCACGCGGCGGCGCGGGCCGTCGTGCAGCAGCGTCCAGTCCACCTCCACGCCGGAGGCCCACAGCCGGCCGAGGGACGCGAGCATGACGTCGCCATCGGCGAGCGACTCGTCAGGGTGGCGCATCGAGGGGAGCGCCACCACTGGGGCCGCGCCCTGCTGGCGTGCCAGTGAGCTCAGGGTGCGCCCCGGGCCCACCTCCAGCAGCACACGCGAACCATCGCCGGCCAGCAGCTTCACGCCGTCGGCGAAGCGCACCGTCTGCCGCAGGTGCCGCACCCAGTATTCGGGATCGGTGGCCTCGGCGTCGGTGAGCCAGGCACCGCTCAGGTTGGAAGCGAGCGGCACCGTCGGTGCCGACAGCGACAGGCTGCGTACGAAGGTGCGGAACTCGCCCAGGACCGGCTCGAGCAGCGCCGAGTGCGCCGCCACGTTGATGCGGAGCCGCGAGCATTCCACGCCCCGTTCGGCGAGCCGGCGCTTGAGTCGCTCGATCGCCTCCACCGGTCCCGAGGCCACCGCAAGCGTCGGCGCGTTCACCGCCGCGATCGAGACGGAGGATTCCAGCAGCCCGAGCAACTCGGCCGCCGGCAGCGGGACGCTGAGCATCGCGCCCTCCTCGACCGTTTCAAACAGCTGGGCACGCTTCGTCACCAGCGCGAGCGCATCCCGCAGCGAGAAGACGCCGGCAAGACAGGCCGCCGTGTACTCGCCCATGCTGTGCCCGATCAGCGCCGACGGCTCGATGCCGCGCGAGGCCCAGAGCTTCGCCTGCGCGTACTGTGTGATGAAGAGGGCGGGCAATCCGAGCGTGGGCCGTTCCATCAGGCGCGCGGCGGCGGTGTCGCCTCCCGCAAGGAGCAGGGGTCGCACCTCGGCGGCGTGCGCCGGCCCGAGGCTCGCGAGGCACGCATCGACCGCGTCGCGGTAGACCGGCTCCTCCTCGTAGAGTCCGCTCCCCATGCCGGGGTACTGTGCGCCGCCGCCCGCGAACATGAAGGCCACCGAGCGCACACGCTCGGGCGCTTCGCCGCTGAAGACGCGCTGCGCATCACGTGCCGCCAGCGTGCGCGACGCTTCCTCCGCGGCGCAGGCCACGATCACGCGGCGGTGCCGCATCGCCTCGCGGCCGACCTGCAGTGTCCAGGCTGCGTCGGTGAGCGCCGGTGCATCCGGCGTCCCCAGCGCGGCGGCCAGCCGGTCGGTCGCGCGTTCGAGCGCCGCCGGCGTCCGGGCCGAGATGACGAGCAGCTGCCGCGTTCCCGCATCGGTGGACTGCGCAGGACGGGCGGCTTCCTCGAGGATCACGTGTGCGTTTGTGCCGCCGACGCCGAGCGAGCTCACGCCGGCGCGCCGAATGTCCGCTGACTCCCAGTCGCGCAATCTGGCGTTCACGACGAACGGCGTCTCCTCGAACTGGCACGCCGGGTTGGGTGACTCGAAGTGCAGGGAAGGCGGGATCTGTCGATGGCGGAGCGCCTGAACTGCGGCGATGAGGCTCGCAATGCCTGCCGCGGTGTCGAGGTGCCCGATGTTCGTCTTCACCGAGCCGAGGGCGCAGTAGCCCGTGCGATCGGTATAGTGCCGGAATGCTTCGGTGAGCGCCGCCACCTCGATCGGGTCGCCCACCGGTGTGCCCGTGCCATGCGCCGCCACGTAGCCGATCGAACCGGCGTCGACACCGGCCACCGCGAGCGCCTCGGTCACCGCACCCGCCTGGCCCTCCACGCTTGGCGCGAGGTAGCTCACCTTCTTCGAGCCGTCGTTGTTGACGGCGGTGCCCTTCACTATGGCATGGATGCTGTCGCCGTCCGCGATCGCGTCGGCGAGGCGGCGCAGTACCACGACGCCGGCGCCGCTTCCGAAGACGGTGCCTTCCGCCAGCGCGTCGAAGGCACGGCAGTGCCCATCCGGCGAGAGGATCTCGCCGTCGGCGTACAGATATCCCTGCCGGTGGGGCAGCTCGATGGTCACGCCGCCGGCCAGCGCCATGTCGCACTCGCCGGCCAGCAGGCTTTGCACCGCCATGTGCACGGCGACGAGCGACGTGGAGCACGCCGTCTGCACCGCGACGCTCGGCCCCTGCAGGTCGAACACGTACGACACGCGGGTCGTGAGGAAGTCCTTGTCGTTCCCGGTGTGGCGCAGGAGGAAGAACCCGTCGTTCTCGAGCAGCTCGGGACGGGTGAGCAGGTTGTACGACAGGTAGGCGTTGTGACCGGAGCCGGCGAACACGCCAATGGGCCGCGCGAAGCGCGATGGCACGTGGCCGGCGTGCTCGAGCGCTTCCCATGCCGTCTCGAGGAAGTGCCGGTGCTGCGGGTCCATGATGGCGGCTTCGTGCGGGCTCATGCCGAAGAAGCCCGCGTCGAAGCACTCCATGTCGTCGAGCGGCGCGCCGCGGCGCACATACCGTGGATCGGCCAGCAGGGCGGGGGCAACGCCGGCGTCCCGCAGCTCGTCCTCGTCGAGGGCGCGGATCGACTCCACGCCGTCACGCAGGTTGCGCCAGAACGCATCTGCGTTCCGGGCACCCGGCACCCGGCACGCCATCCCGACGATGGCGATGTCCGTGGAGGGCGCGGTGACGGCGGCGTCAGCCATGATTTGTCTCAGGCTCCGTCGCCGGCGGTGCGGCGTCCGGCACGGCGCTGCAGTGCGGCGCGCCGCGCTTCGCCTCGCGCGGAGACGTCGTCGAGACGTCCATCCGCGGCGCCGCCACCCAGGAACCCGGCAAGGGTGGCGATGGTCGGAAAGCGGAAGAGGTCGGTGATCGAGAGTGGCCGTTCCGGGAACAGCTCCTTGAGTCGACGATGCACCTGGACCGCCAGCAGCGAGTGACCGCCGAGATCGAAGAAGTTCGCCTCGCGGCTCACCTGCTGTATGCGCAGCAGGTCACGCCAGACGCCCGCGATCGATTCCTCGATCACATTCGCCGGACGGCTTTCGGCCGAAGGCTCCGCGGCGGGTGCCTCGCCGCCGGGGTCGGGCAGCGCGCGGCGGTCCACCTTGCCGTTCGGCGTCATGGGCAACGCGTCGAGCCGTACGATGTGCGATGGCACCATGAAGTCGGGCAGTGCGCCTCGAAGGTGCGTCTTGAGTCCCGCAACATCGACTCGTCCGCTGCGCGACACCACGTACGCCACGAGCCGCGCCTCGCCCGGGAGATCCTCGCGCGCGATCACGACGGCTTCGCGCACCTCGGGATGCTGCGCCAGTTGCGACTCGATCTCGCCCAATTCGATGCGATACCCATTGAGCTTCACCTGCTGGTCGAGCCGGCCAAGGAACTCGAGCCGGCCGTCCGCGCGCCAGCGCACACGATCGCCGGTGCGGTACATCCGTGCGCCCGCGCTTGCGAAGGGGTCCGCGGGAAAC
>JBJMOZ010000235.1:0-2513 GCA_045803465.1 Gemmatimonadales bacterium
CCATGGTCGCGTGCAGGCCGTCGCCGACGGCGCCCGCGAAGGCGGATTGGAGTTCTAGATGGCAGACGAGAAGGTGGCGGGCACAGACCAGAATGAAGCACCGGCGCTGGCCGAGGCGCCGGCAGCAGCCGAGCGTCCGACCACGGAGCGGCCGGCCGGGGGCGACCGTCCCCGAGGCCGGGGGCGGGGCGGGGAGCGAGGCGATCGCGGCGGCCGGGGTGGCCAGCGACGGGACCGGGGAGACCGCGATCGTCCCAGCGATCACGTCGAGAACGTCATCGCCATCAACCGGGTGGCCAAGGTGGTCAAGGGTGGCCGGCGCTTCTCCTTCAACGCGCTGGTCGCCGTCGGCGACGGGCAGGGGAAGGTGGGCTTCGCGTCGGGCAAGGCGAACGAGGTCTCCGAGGCGGTCCGCAAGGCCGTCGAGGCGGCGCGTCGCAACCTCGTCCAGGTGCCGCTCACGGGATCGACGATCCCGCACGAGGTCACCGGCGAGCATGGCGCGGGCAAGGTGTGGATGAAGCCGGCGGCGCCGGGTGCCGGCGTGATCGCGGGCGGCGCGGTTCGCGCGGTGATGGAGTGCGTCGGCATCAGCGACATCCTCACCAAGAGCCTCGGCTCGACGAACCCGCACAACATGGTGCGCGCGGCGATGGACGGGCTCGCCCAGCTGACCACGGTCGACCAGATCGCGCGCGAGCGCGGGGTGGAGCCGGGCAAGCTCGGCTACCGGTCGCGCGCCAAGTCGAAGGAGGCGGTGTAACATGCCACGGACATTCGTTTGGCACCCGAGCAAGGGGCCGAAGACGACGGGCAAGAACGAGCTGACCACGGGCAAGGTCCGGATCAAGCAGGTTCGGAGCGGCATCGGGCACAGCGAGACGATGAAGCTGACGCTGAAGGCGATCGGGCTCCGACACCATCAGGCCGAGGTGATCAAGCAGGATTCCCCGGCGCTGCGTGGACAACTCAAGAAGGTGCGCCACCTCGTCGAGGTGGAGCGCGTCGAGGAGTAAGACAGTGGCAACGGACAAGATCGGCCTCCACAACCTCTCGCCCGCGCCCGGCTCCAACCGGGACCGGAAGCGCCTCGGCCGCGGCCCGGGCTCCGGCTCGGGCAAGACGTCGGGCAAGGGCCACAAGGGCATCAAGGCGCGCGCCGGCCATCACGGGCCCGGCGGCGGCAAGCCGCAGTTCGAGGGCGGCCAGATGCCGCTCACGCGCCGGCTGCCGAAGCGCGGCTTCACGAATCCGTTCCGCCAGGAAGCGAACGTCATCCGCCTCGACCAGCTCGCGCTGCTCGGCGGCGAGGTGACGCCCGACTCCCTGCGCGAGGCGGGGCTGGTGAAGCGTCAGGGACCGGTGAAGGTGCTGGCCAACGGCGAGCTCACGCAGGCGGTCACGGTGCGCGGCCTCAAGGTCAGCGCATCCGCCCGCGAGGCGATCGTCGCCGCGGGTGGCAAGGTCGAGGAGTAACGGCGCACCCCAGGGAGCACTCGCATGGCACAGACCAACGCCGCCACGGCGGTCTCGAACGTCTTCAAGACGCCGGAGCTGAAGGACAAGATCGTCTTCACGCTCCTGTGCCTGCTGATCTACCGCATCGGTGCGCACATCACCGCCCCGGGCGTCGACGTGCAGGCGCTGACGGACTTCTTCAGGAACCAGTCGCAGAACGGGGGCGGGCTCCTCGGCCTCTACGACCTCTTCACCGGCGGCCAGCTGTCGCGCGCGACGGTGTTCGCGCTCGGCATCATGCCGTACATCTCGGCCAGCATCTTCGTGCAGATCGCCGGCGCGGTGGTGCCGCAGGTCGAGAAGATGCAGAAGGACGAGGAAGGCCGGAAAAAGATCAACCAGTGGACGCGCTACGCCACGGTGTTCCTCGCCGCGGTCGAGGGATGGGGCTTCGCCCTGTTCACCGAATCGCTGCAGGGCGCGGTGGCCACGCCGGGGTTCGCCTTCAAGCTGCAGATGGCGTTCTTCCTGACGACGGGCGCGGTGTTCGTGATGTGGCTCGGCGAGCAGATCACGGAGCGCGGGCTCGGCAACGGCGCGTCGCTGATCATCTTCTTCTCGATCGTCGAGCGAATCTGGCCCGGCATCGGGACGACGTTCCGCTTCGTCACCACGGGCGCGATCGGTCCGTTCTCGCTCGTCGTGCTGGCGATCATCATGGTCGCCGTCGTGGCGGCGGTCGTCGCCATGACGATGGCGGCGCGCCGCATCCTCATCCAGATCCCGCAGCGCACCATGGCGCGGGGCCGGATGCGCGAGGCGGCGCGGAGCTTCATCCCGCTCCGCATCAACACCGCCGGCGTGATGCCGATCGTGTTCGCGCAGTCGATCATCGTCGTGCCGGGCGCGTTCGCGCAGTTCTTCCCGCAGGTCGAGTTCGCCCGCCGGATCGCCGACGCCTTCGCGCCGGATACGGTCCTGTTCATCGCGTCGCAGGCGGTGCTGATCCTCTTCTTCACCTACTTCTACACGTCGATCATCTTCAACCCGATCGA
>JBJMOZ010000248.1:0-7815 GCA_045803465.1 Gemmatimonadales bacterium
CCGGCCCCTCGTCGTTCGAATCCCCCCCCCCGCGTCACTGGCCCGCCCAGGCGGCCCGCCTGACGTCCAACAACCCCGCCGACGTGGCGGGGAATTCCTACGCCACGCTCGAGGGCAGCGGCGGGCCGTCGATCATGCTCGCCGGCCACATCGACGAGATCGGCCTGATCGTCAGCTACATCGACGACCAGGGCTACCTGAGCTTCGACGGCATCGGCGGCTGGGACTCGCAGGTCTTCGTGGGCCAGCGCGTCACCGTGCTCGGCCGCGCAGGCGAGGTGACGGGGGTCGTCGGCAAGAAGGCGATCCATCTCATGAAGCCGGAGGAGCGCGACAAGGTCTCGAAGATCGAGGACCTGTGGGTGGACATCGGCGTCGCTTCGCGCGAGGAGGCCGAGCGGCACGTGCGCATCGGCGACGCGGGCGTGCTGGCCACCCCGCTCGTGGAGTTTCCCAATGGGCGGCTGGTGAGCCGGAGCCTCGACAATCGCATCGGGGCCTACGTCGTGCTCGAGGCGCTGCGGCTCCTCGGTGCCAGCGCGGCCACGGTCACCGCGGTGGCCACCACGCGCGAAGAGATCGCCTACGGCGGTGGCGGTGCGCGCTCGTCGGCCGTCGACATCGCGCCGCACGCGGCCCTCGTCGTCGACGTGACGCATGCCACCGACTACCCCGCGCTCGACAAGCGCCGCCACGGCGACTGCAAGCTCGGCGGCGGCCCCGTCATCGCGCGCGGCGCGTCGGTCAGCAACGTGGTGTTCGAGATGCTCGTGGAGGCGGCGGAAGCGGAGAACATTCCCTACATCATCCAGGCCGCCTCGCGCGACACGCACACCGATGCGGAGGCGATCTTCAACGCCCATCGCGGCGTCGCGACCGGCCTGGTCTCGGTGCCGCTGCGCTACATGCACAGCCCGAACGAGATGGTGGCGCTGGAAGACATCGACCGCACGGCGGCGCTGCTCGCCGCCTTCTGCCGGCGGGTGGGGCCGGAGACGGACTTCATCCCTCGCTAGCCCGCAGCGCCTCTAGGAGCGACTGCACCGTTCGCCGCACCTCGCCATCGTCGTCCGTCGCCAGCCCCTGCAGCGCGTGGATCGCTGCGGGGGAGCCGGCCAGCCGCAGCCCCTCGATCGCCGCCAGCCGCACCGACACCGGCCGCCGCTGGAACAACCATCCCGCCGCTGCCTGACGCACGAGCGCCTGCACCGCGTCCGGGGTGCCGATGCGTCCGAGCGCCAGCAGCAGCTCGCGCCGGACGTCGAGGCTTGGCTCGTCCTCGAGCGCCAGCGCGAGCGTCATGGCGAGTCCGCGCGAGCGCGGGCCGTCGAGGCCCTGCACCGCGAGCAGCCGCACCTGCGGCGAGGGATCACGCAGCATGTGGCGCAGCGGCTCGGCCGCGGACGGCGTGGCGATCTTCGCGAGCGCGCCGGCCACGGCGCGACGCACCCGTTCGTCGTCATGGTCCAGGTGGCGGGCAAGCTGCGGCACCGTGTGCTCCGCCCGCAGGTCGCCGCACAGCTCGGCCACGTTGCGGATGACGTACCACTCCTCGTGCCCGAGCAGGCGGCCCAGCAACGGCGAGACGGTGGCGATGGTGCGCAATGCCGAGCGATAGGAGCGACGCTCCTCCATCGAGTCCGAGTCGACCAGCAGGTGCAGCAGCGACTCGGATGCCGCCGCGCCCACGTGGCGGAGCACGTCGATCGCCTCCTTGCGCTGCGGACCCGCGACGCGACGCGCCACGTAGTCCAGCGACTCCCCCGGCAGCATGTGGCGCAGGGCGATGTGATAGGGACGGCGCAGTTCCTCGTCCTCGATCCCTGCCTCGAGCGCCGACAGCTTCACTGCCGCCTGGAAGACGTGCTCGAACTCGCCGTTGCGGCGCGCCACGTCGCAAGCGGCGACGATGTGATTGAGTAGCTCCTGTACCTCGCCGCCAGACTGTGACTCGCGCAACTCCGTGAGCAGCGTCGCAAGGCGTCCCACCGGCACCTGCGCGAGTTGCAGGTAGCTCAGGCGGTCGGCACCCACCGCCGCTCCTCTCGCGGCACGCATGAAATCGTTATCGGAGACGAACCCGCCCGGCGGCGCTGCCGCGCGGGCCTCGAATTCGCCGGGCGGGCCGATGTGCACCAGTGCGCGGGTCGCGGGATCGATGTCTTCGAGGAGGCGTTCGAGCCGGTTGAAGTGGCCCGCCGGCATCGCGAGAGTCCGCAGCACCGCGAGAATGGAGGCGGGCGTCAGGCCCGGCGGAAGCCGTAGCATGCCGATGCCGTGTCCGCGCAGGTGCGCCGCCAGCTGCTCCGCGCCGGGGCCATCGGGGGGCACGGGTACACTCTCCACCGTCATCCCGCCGTCGACCACGCGCAAATCCAGACCTGCGCCGACCAGCTCGGACAGGAATGCCCGGAAAGCGAGCACCTGCTGCTCCCGACGGCCGCGCTGGTCGCGCAGCAGCAGCAGCATCGCGGCCAGATTGGCCGCTGTGGAAACCGCATGGGTGCTCAACACTTCAGGCACGTGCCGCCTCCGCCGTTGCCGCGCAGGGTCCGCAGCCCCTGATAGGCCTTCTCACATGGTCGCGCAACCTTCTGCGCTAGGGACTTGTATTGTTCCTTGACTACGCGATGGTCAGGCAAGCTGCGGGCCATGTCGGCCTGACCCGTCCTGGCAGAGCGAATTGGATACCTTTGCACCCCCATCAACCCCGACGCCTATGCGCCTAGCTTCGTTCTTCGGGTGGCTCGCCGCCCCTTCGATGTTCCTCGCAGTACCGGTTCAGGCCCAGTCCCAGCGCGCCGTGATCCTGCCGCCGCCCCATGTGGCGGAGGACGTCGCCTATCTCGCCTCCGACGCGCTCGACGGCCGCCTCGTCGGCACGCCCGGCGCCGACACTGCCGCCGAGTACATCGCGCGTCGGTTCGCCCGGGCCGGGCTGCAGCCGCCGCAGGCCGGCTGGTTCCAGGAGTTCACGGTCTCGAAGGAGCTGCCGCAGGCGCAGAAGGCCAGCATCGGCGGAACCACCGGCCGCAACGTGATCGGCCTGCTGCCGGGTCGCGACAGCAAGCGTCGTGACGAGGTCATCGTGGTCGGCGCGCACTACGATCATCTGGGCAGCGGTCTCTTCGGCGCCCTCGACCCCGACAGCGCGGGCCGGCCGCACAACGGCGCCGACGACAACGCCTCGGGCGTCGCGACCATGCTCGAGGTGGCGCAGCGCCTCGCGCAGAGCCGGCCCGACCGCACCATCGTCTTCATCGCCTTCAGCGGCGAGGAAGTCGGCCTCCTCGGCTCGGCGTGGTACGTCCGGAACCCGGTGGCCGCGATGGCCCGCACCACCGCGATGATCAACTTCGACATGGTCGGCCGGCTCACCAACGAGCGCCTCATCGTCTACGGGACCGAGACGGCGAAGGAATTCCCCGCGCTGCTCGACTCGCTCAACCGCAGCGCGGGCTTCGACCTGAAGGCGCGCGGCGACGGCTACGGTCCGAGCGACCAGTCGTCGTTCTACGCGGTGAAGCTCCCGGTGCTGCACTTCTTCACCGACCTGCACGAGGACTACCACCGCGCCACCGATGATGTCGCCAAGCTCAACGTGCCCGGCATGCTGCGCATCGCCGAGTTCGCGACGGCCCTGGTCCGAAACCTCGCCGACCGCCGCCAGCCGCTCACGTTCGTCGAGCAGCCGCCGCACCAGCAGCAGGCCGCGACGCCGGGCCAGACCCGCAGCGCGGGCTATGGCGCCTACCTCGGCACCGTCCCCGACATGGCCGGCGACGTGACGGGCGTGAAGCTGAGTGGCGTGCGTGGCGGGAGCCCGGCCGAGAAGGCGGGCCTGCAGCGCGACGACGTCATCACGAAGATCGGCGCCGCCGACGTGACGGACCTGCAGGGCATGACCGATGCCTTGCGCGAGCACAAGCCCGGTGACGAGGTCGACGTCATCGTGCTGCGCGGCGGGCAGCCCGTCACCCTCAAGGTGACGCTGGGAACGCGGGGGGGCTGATGCCGGTCCTCAAGCCCGAACCCATCGTGGCGGCGCTTCGCGGCGCGTTTACGCACGACGCAGGGCGAGCCGCCCTGCTGCAACTCGCCGCCGAGCGCATCCGCCTCTCGGGCGAGCCCTACACGTCGGTCTACATCTATATGCTGCACGGCGATGAGCTCGTGCTCGAGGCGTACAGCGGGCGCGACACCGACCACACCCGCATTCCCGTCGGCAAGGGTGTGTGCGGCACCGCCGTCGCCACCGCCACCGACCAGAACGTGCCCGACGTGCGGGCGCGCGAGAATTACATCGCCTGCAACACCTGGACGCGCTCGGAGCTCGTGGTGCTCATCCGGCGCGGCAACACCATTCTCGGGCAGGTCGATGTCGACAGCGACTCGCTCGATCCATTCGACGCCGACGAGCAGGGCGCGGTGAAGCAGGTCGCGGACGCCCTGGCGGTGCTGCTCTGAGCCGCGGGTAGCGTCGCATGGTGATGCGCGCCTGGACCTCCGCCCGGTTCACCGTCCCGCTGCCGGTGGGGCACGTCTTCCCCATCGCGAAGTATCCGGCCATCCGCGATGCCGTGATCGCGCGCGGACTGCTCGCCTCCAGCGCCGTGGAGGAGCCGGATCGCATGGAACGCTGGGCGGTGCTGCAGGTGCACACGCCCGAGTACGTGGCCGCCATGCTCGACCATGGGCTCTCCGCCCCCGAGGCGCGGCGGCTCGGCTTCCCCTGGTCGCCCGCGCTCGCCGAACGCTCGCTCCGCACCGCGCAGGCCACGGTGGAGGCCGCGCGTGACGCGCTCGAGCACGGCGCGGGCGTGAACCTCGCCGGCGGCACGCACCACGCCTTCGCCGGGCATGGCGAGGGCTACTGCTGCTTCAACGACGTGGCGCTAGCCATTCGCGGGTTGCAACGCGAGGGCCGCCTCGGTCGCGCCGTCGTGATCGACCTTGACGTGCACCAGGGCAACGGAACCGCGCACATCTTCGCCGACGATCCCGACGTCTACACCTTCTCCATGCATGGCGCCCGCAACTTCCCGTTCCGCAAGGAGCGGAGCCGCCGCGACGTGGAGCTCGCCGACCGCACCGGCGACGCCGAGTACCTTGCGCTGCTCGATCGGCACCTCGACGAAGTGCTCGACGACGCCCGCGCCGATGTTGCGTTCTACCTCGCGGGCGCCGACCCCTACGAGGACGACCGCTTCGGCCGGCTCGGCCTGTCGAAGGACGGCCTGCGTACCCGCGACCGGCGCGTCTTCGATGCGTGTCGCCGCCGCGGGCTCCCCGTGGTGCTCACCATGGCCGGCGGCTACGCGCGCGACCTGGCCGACATCGCCAGCATCCACGCCAACTCGGTCGAGGAGCTGCAACGCTCGCATGGCTGAGACGATGCGCGAGGTGAGGGGCGTGTCGCTGTACGAGCGGCGCGTCGGCTCGGGGCCGCCGGTCGTGATGCTGCACGGTGGTCCCGGCGCGTCGCACGACTACCTGCGGCCGGGCTTCGACCGTCTGGCGCAGGGTCGCGAGCTCGTCTATTACGACCAGCGTGGAGGCGGCCGCTCGCCTGTCGGGCGCGACGTGCCGGTGGGCTGGCGGGAGCACGTCGCCGACCTCGATGCGCTGCGCGAGCAGTGGGGCCTCGAACGCCTCACCATCTGCGGCTACTCGTGGGGTGGCCTGCTCGCGATGTTGTACAGCGTCACGCACCCCACGCGCGTGGAGCGGCTTGCGCTCGTCTCGCCGGCGCCTGCCTGGCGCGAGGCGCGCCAGGAATTCGAGAACACGTTCGCGCAGCGCAACCTCGATCCCGCCCTGCAGGCCGAGCGTGCGCGGCTGCGTGAGAGCGGCCTGCGCGAGTCGGACCCGGAGGCCTACCAGCGCCGGCTCTTCGAGCTGTCGGTGGTGCCGTACTTCGTGGACCCGGCGAAGGTGCGCGAGCTGACGCCGTTCCGGATCGTCGGGCGTACGCAGCAGGAGGTCTGGTCCAGCCTCGGCGAGTACGACCTGCGTTCCGAGCTTGCGCAGCTCGACGTTCCGACCCTCGTGCTGCACGGTCGCGAGGACGTCATCCCGTACGAGGCCTCCGAGACGGTCGCACACTTGCTCAAGGCGGAGTGGCACCTGCTATCGCCCTGCGGTCACTGCCCGCATGTCGAGCAGCCGGAAGCGTTTGCCCAGGCCGTGGGCGGCTTCCTTTATCTTTCCTGACATGCGTCCGACCCCCTTCGAGCTTGTCTTCGAGCCGATCGCCGACACGCGCTTCCCGGCCATCCGAGATGCGCTGGCCGCCGCCGGGCACGACCCGCGCGACCGCGACCGGTTCCTGATGATCAAGGACGTGGCCACCCTCGTGCGCGAGTTGCGCCCCGAGGAGGGCGTGGGCGAGGGAATGGACCAGCTCGTCGCGTTCGTCCATCACGCCTTCCTGCTCTGGAACGCCGGCGTGCCGGTGCTCCCCATCACGAAGGAGCAGCTCGAGCTGCTGCTCGACGGTGCCGACCGTGACGAGAACGGCAGCGACACGCCGCCCGCGTGGTATGCGCAGCTGCCCGAACGGCGCATCTGGGCGCAGGTGCTCGAGGAGTCCGCGCACGAGCCGCTCGACGGCTGCTTCGTGCACGAGATGCCCGACGGCGCGCTGCGCGTGCTGGGCGTCTTCGGCCTGCACGCCGATCGCGCGGGCTTCAGTGTCGTCGAGACCATGGGCCCGCGGCCGCGGGACCTGGCCCGGCCCGACGGCGCGCTCCTGTTCGATTCCGTGCTGCCTGGCGGGCAGGCCGCCGGCCTGCACTCGCTCGCCGGTACCGATGAGCTCCTCGAACTCGGCTGGCGCCTGCGCGGGCTCGGTCGAGCGCTTGCCGCCGCGGCCGCCGAACATTGACGCGGACCCCATGAGCAGCACGCCCGTCCCCGCGCCTCGCGTCGATCGCAAGACGGTCGCACAGGTCCTCGAACAGATCGCCGCCTTCCTCGAACTGAAGGGCGAGAATCCCTTCCGCATCCGCGCCTTCCACACCGCCGCGCGCGCCATCGGTGGCCTCACGGTGGAACTCGGCCAGGCCCTCGAGGATGGCACGCTTGCCGCCACCAAGGGTGTCGGCCCCGCGACGCTGCAGATCGTCGAGGAGCTCGTGGGCACCGGCCGCACCACGCTGCTCGAGGAGCTGCGCGAGCAGATACCGCCGGGCCTCGTCGAGATGCTGCAGATCTCCGGGCTCGGCATCGCCAAGATCCGCCAGATCCACGAGTCGCTCGGCATCGATTCGCTGCCGGAACTCGAGGCCGCCGCGCAGGACGGCCGTCTCGCCAGCCTGCCACGCTTCGGCGAGAAGACGGCGCAGAACATCCTCAAGGGCATCGCGTTCCTGCGCCAGGCGAGCGGCTTCCGCCTGTCGCACCACGCCCTCGAAGAAGCGCAGGGCCTGCGCGATGCGCTCGCGCGCCTGCCCGGCGTACAGCAGGCCGTCATCGCGGGAGAGGTGCGGCGCCGTCTCGAGGTGGTGCGGGAGATCGTGCTGGTGCTCGTGGCCGAGATTCCGCCAGCGGAGTTGTTCGCGCGCCTGAGCCAGCTGCCCGGGGTGAGCGAGTTCGCCGGCCAGGACGAGCGCCGCGTTACGCTTCGCTTCGCGGGCGGCACCACGGCGCAGGTCGTCGTGACGACGCCCGTGAACGCCGGCGCCGTGCTCGTACAGGCCACCGGCAGCGAAGGGCATGTGCAGCAGCTCGCGGCGTTCGCGCGCGAGCAGGGCTGCTCGCTCGACGGCGCCGCCCTGTGGCGCGGCAGCGGCTTCGTGCCCACACCCGATGAGG
>JBJMOZ010000349.1:0-13692 GCA_045803465.1 Gemmatimonadales bacterium
CGGCGGCGTCGACCGCGTTGCCGCCCTGCCGCAGGATGTCGCGCCCCACCTCGCTGGCGATCGAGCTGCCGGCGGCGACCACCGCCTGGGGCGCGACCAGCCGCCGTGCGTGCTCGGGGTAGGTCCAGCCCTCGGGAAACACCCGGCGTGGAGCCGGCGTGGGTGCGGGACTGGCGCCGCCGCACGCAGCGGCGAGCGACACGACGGCGAGCAGCAAGCGGTATCGGGACACGGCCGATCCTTGGTCTGGCGGGAGAAATGCCTGGCGTGGTTGCTCGGAACGAACGACGCGACCTAATTTAGCAGCCCGTACGCCCCTTCTCCTTCCCCCGCGTGCATGCCTGACGACTTCCTCGATCCCCGGCTGACCGAGCGCCGAAATCCGCGTACCCGCGACATCGACCGCGCGTCGGCCGCGGAAATCGTCGACCTCATCAATGCCGAGGATGCGCAGGTGCCGGCCGCGGTGGCCGCCGCCCGGGTCGACATCGCACGCGCCATCGAACTGCTCGAGGCGGCCTTCCGCGAGGGAGGACGCCTCTTCTACATCGGCGCCGGCACGAGCGGGCGGCTGGGCGTGCTCGACGCCGCCGAATGTCCGCCCACCTTCGGCACGCCGCAGGAAATGGTGACGGGCATCATCGCCGGTGGGGCCCGGGCGCTGGTGCGCTCGGTGGAGGGCGCGGAGGATGACGTCAACGCCGGCATCGCGGCGATGAAGGAGCACGGCGTGGGTCCGCGGGACGTGGTCGTGGGCATCGCCGCGAGCGGCACCACGCCGTACGTCGGCGCCGCGCTGGCGCAGGCGCAGACGGTGGGTGCGAAGACGATGTTCGTCACCTGCACCGAGCCGCCCAAACTGCTGCGCGAGACGTGCGAGGTGTGCATCGTCGTGCTCGTCGGGCCCGAGGTGGTGACGGGCTCCACCCGCATGAAGGCGGGCACCGCCACCAAGCTCGTGCTCAACACCCTCACCACCGGCGCCATGATCCGCCTGGGCAAGACGTACGGCAACCTGATGGTCGACGTACGGGCCTGGAATGCGAAGCTCGAGGATCGCAGCCGCCGCATCCTGATGGAAGTCGCGGGCGTCACGAAGGTCGATGCCGCGGAGCTGCTGCTCCGGGCGGGCGGCAGCGTGAAGACCGCGCTCGTCATGGCTGCCTGCCACGTGGATTCCGTCGAGGCCGAAGCCCTGATTTCGGAGCAGAAGGGACGCCTGCGCCCGCTGCTCGGCGACCCGCCACCCGTGAGGTCTGCATGAGCGAGCGACCCACCCTGGGCATCGGCCTCATGTCGGGCACGTCGCTCGACGGCATGGACGCGGCCCTCGTACGGTTTGCAGGCCCCACTCACGTGGAGCTGGTGCACTTCGTGAGCCGCATCTACGCGCCGGACGAGCGCGAGCTGGTGCTGGGGGCGCTGCGCGATGGCACGCCCTCCGCGCTCGCGGAGCTGCATGTGCAGATCGCCGAGTGGGCTGCGGAGACCACCGACGCCCTGCTCGCCGCGGCACGCGTGGCGGCTTCGGAGCTGGCTTTCATCGCGATGCACGGACAGACGGTGTGGCACCAGCCGCCGCGCGTCACGTGGCAGCTCGGCGAGCCGGCCGTGCTGGCCGAGCGGTTCGGGCGGCCCGTGGTGAGCAACTTCCGCGCACGCGACGTGGCCGCTGGTGGTGAGGGCGCGCCGCTCGTGCCCATCGCCGACGTGCTGCTGTTCGCCGATGCGGATGGGCCTCGTACGCTGCTCAACATCGGCGGCATGGCCAACCTCACCTGGGTCCCGCGCCTTGCCGCGGAGCGCGGTGTGGTGGCGTTCGACACGGGGCCCGGCGTCGCGGTGATCGATGCCGTGACGCGGCTCGTCGAGCCGTCGCTGCCGTTCGATCGCGACGGCGCCCTCGCGGCGCAAGGCACGGCCGACGAGAAAGTGGTGCGCGACCTGCTCGCCGATCCCTTCTTCGAGCTGCCGCCGCCCCGCAGCACCGGTCGCGAGCGGTTCGGCGAGGCGTACGCCCGCACGCTCCACGCCCGCGTGCCCGGCCCCGACGGCGTGGCGACGGCGGTGGAGCTCACGGCCCGCTCCATCGCGGCCGCAGTGGCGCGCTGGACGCCCGACGGCGGCGACCTGCTCGTCTCGGGCGGTGGCGTGCATCATCCGGGGCTCTGGCGCGCCCTCGGCATTGCGCTCGAGGCCGCCGGGCGGCCCACGCCGCGTCGATTCGATGAACTGTTCTTCGACGGCGACGCCAAGGAAGCGGTCGCCTTCGCCCTTCTTGGCTATCTCACCCTTCACGGCCAGCCGGGCAACGTGCCCGCGGCGACCGGTGCGTCCGGTCCGCGGGTGCTCGGCAGCATCACACCGCCATGAACGTTTCCCGACTGATCGTGCCCGCGCTTCGCTGGCACAACGAGACCGGTTTCTCCCACGAATCCGCTCGCATCGACGACGCACTCGCGCTGGGTGTCGGCGGCTTCATCATCTTCGGCGGCACGGCCGCCGCGGTGCGGGAGCTCACCACGTCGCTGGCGATGCGGTCGGCGCATCCGCTGCTCCTCGCGTCCGACCTCGAGCGTGGGGCGGGGCAGCAATTCGAAGGGCTCACGCAGGTCCCGCCTCCCGCCGCCCTCGCCGCGCTCGGTCGCGACGACGTCGTACGCTGGGCGGGGGCCATCACGGCTCGCGAGGCCCTCGCCGTCGGCATCAACTGGGTCTTCGCGCCCGTGGCCGATCTCGACGTGCTCGCCGACAATCCCATCGTGCAGACGCGCGCCTTCGGGGCCGAGCCCGGGCGCGTTGCACGTGCCGTGGCAGCGTGGGTCCAGGGATGCCAGCAGGCCGGCGCCCTTGGGTGCGCGAAGCACTATCCGGGGCACGGCCGCACGTTCGCGGACTCCCACATCACGCTGCCGACGGTCGACGAGCCGTTCGCCGTGCTCGACGCGTCGGATCTCGTGCCATTCCGCGCGGCGGCGGAGGTCGGCGTGGCGAGCATGATGACGGCGCATGTGGCTTACCCCGCGCTGGACCCGAGCGGCCTGCCCGCGACGCTTTCGCCGGCCATCATCGGACGACTGCGCGCCGAGGGCTACGACGGACTCGTCGTGTCGGATGCGCTCATCATGGACGGCGCGCTGCAGGGACGGAGCGAGGCGGACGCCGGCGTGGAGGCACTCATGGCGGGCGTCGATGTGCTGCTCTATCCGGAGCGGCCGCGCGACGTGTCCGCGGCGCTCGAGCACGCGCTCGCCGACGGCCGGCTCGCGCCGGCCCGCGTGGCCGAGGCGCTCGGCCGCATCGACCGCGCACTTGCATCCACCGGCGGTGGAACGGGCGTCGCCACGCCGACGCTCGCAGTGGACGACGTGGCGCAGGCACTGCTCGACCTGCCGCTCGCGCGCGGCACGGCGCCGGCACTTCACGCCCCCATCGAACTCGTGATCGTCGACGATGACCTGGGCGGGCCGTATCCTGCCTCGATCACCAGCGCCGTGCGCGACGGCCTGACCCGCCTCGGCGTGCCGCTCGGCGAGGGCGGCAGCAAGGTGCTGCTGGTGTTTGCGGAGCCGCGCGCCTGGAAGGGTCGCTCGGGGCTTGGCGCCGAGGCGCGTGCGGTGCTTGCGGCGCAGACCGCCTCGGTGGCGCTCGTTGCACTCTTCGGGCACCCGCGGCTGATGGCGGAGATTCCCGACGGACCACCGGTGCTCGTGGCGTGGCACCGCCAGCGCCTGATGCAAGGTGCCGTCGCGCACTGGCTCGCGCACGCCCTGGGCGTGCGCGCCTAGGAGGCACGCTCCTGGGCGGGCCAGCGGCGCAGCTGCAGCAGGGCCTCGTCGGCCGATACACCTTCGTCCGCGAGCTCGGATCGGGCGGCATGGCCTCCGTGTGGCTCGTCGAGGACCTGAAGCACCGTCGGCAGGTGGCGCTCAAGGTTCTGCGGCCCGAACTCTCCCATGCGCTGGGCGTCGAGCGCTTCCAGCGCGAGATCCACCTCGCCGCCCGCCTGCAGCATCCCCACATCTGTTCCGTGTACGACTCGGGCGAGCTGCCCCCGGTCGAGCCTGGCGGCCCGCCGCACCTGTGGTTCACCATGCCCTTCGTCGAGGGTGAGTCGCTGCGCGATCGGCTGAAGCGCGAGGGCCGGATGGCCCTGGCCGATGCACTTCGCATCGCGCACGAGGCCGGGCAGGCGCTGCAGTACGCGCACGACAAGGGCGTGGTGCACCGAGACGTGAAGCCCGAGAACCTGCTGCTCGCGATGGACGGCTCCACGCTGGTCGCCGACTTCGGCATCGCGCGCCCGGCAGACGCGCCCACGCAGGGTGAGCAGCTCACCGCGACCGGCGTATCCGTGGGTACGCCCGCGTACATGGCGCCCGAGCAGGTCACCGGCGACCGCCATCTCGACGGTCGTGCCGACCAGTATGCGCTCGCCGCGACCGTGTTCGAGATGCTGGCGGGGCGCCCGCCCTTCGTCGCAACGACCGGCGCGGCGCTGATCGCGCAACGCTTCAGCACGCCCGTGATGAGCGTGCGCGCGCTTCGGCCAGAAGTACCGCCGCACGTCGACGCGGCGCTCGCGCGCGCGATGTCGCTCGCCCCCGAAGCGCGCTTCTCCTCGATCACGGAGTTCGTGCAGGCGCTCGAGCAGCAGGCGGACGGCGACTCGCCGATGGCGCCGCGGCGAACGGGTGGCGGTCGAGGCTGGCTGCTCGCGGGCGCGCTGCTGCTGGCGCTTGGGGCGAGCTTCGTGCTCGTCCGGCGGCGGGCGCCCGTCACACCGGGGGACACGCGCGTAGCCGTGCTCCCATTCGCCATGGTCGGCGGCGACTCGGCGGGGACGTACCTCGCCGAGGGACTCGCCGACGAAGTCACCACCTCGCTCGCGCAGGTCCGCGGGTTGCGCGTCGCGCCCCGCAGCGCGGCGGCGCGATTCGCCGGCCTGCCGGTGCGGGAGGCCGCGCGTCGGCTGGAGGTGGACGCGGTGATGGAAGGCTCGGTACGCCGCGCCGGCGACCGGTTGCGCGTCTCCGCGCAACTCACGAGCAGCGCCGACGGCCTCGTGCTGTGGGCAAAGGCCTTCGACCGCTCGGAGGGCGACGTCTTCGCGCTGCAGCAGGACATCGCGCGCGACATCGTCACCGCACTTCGTGAGAAGCTGGGCGCGAGCGCGACACCAGTCGTCCCGGGCGGGGGCAGCCGTGACCCGGTTGCCTATGACCTCTTCCTGCGTGGCCGCTACTTCTGGAGCCGCCGCGGCAGCCACGGTCTTCGCACCGCGATCGACCTGTTCTCGCGGGCCATCGCGCGCGACTCGACGTTCGCACGGGCGTGGGCCGGGCTCGCGATGGCCTACGGGATCCTGCCGTTCTTCAGCGATGCCACGGCGGATTCGACCGTGCCGCTGGCCGAGGCGAGCGCGCTGGGTGCGCTGCGACTCGATTCCACGCTTGCCGACGCACACCTCGCGCTGGGCAACGTGCGACGCTATCAGTGGCGTTGGGACGATGCTGAGCGCCACCTCCGGCGCTCCGTCGAGCTTGCGCCGGATGATGCCACCGCGCACCAGTGGCTGGGGGGCGTGCTGTATTCGACGGGTCGAATCGGGGAAGGCATCGTCGAGATGCGCGAGGCGCGCCGTCTCGACCCGTATTCAGCCGTCATTGCAGGCGATTTCGTGTACGCCCTTTCCGTCGCTCGCGATACTTCCATGCTGTCGGAAAGCGCCCGCATGGTGGAGCTGGACACCACGCTGGCCATCTCGCACGCGGTGGCCGGGATGGTCTTCCTGCGCACGGGGCAGCCGGATTCCGCGTTGCGGTCCTTCGCGAGGGCGCGCCGGATCGGGGACGCGCCGTATTCGCTCGGCTTCGAGGTGGCCGCGTTGTGGGCATCCGGCCGAACGCGAGAGGCGCGCAGCGCCTACGCGACGCTCCTGCGCAGGTTGCCGCGCGAGAATGACGCAACGTGGGATGCCGCCTATGCGGCCGCGGCCATGGGCGACTCCGAGCGCGCATTCGCGCTGCTCGGACGACTCGTGGAGCGGCACGAAGCCATCGTGAGCGAGTTCAGCCTGCCGTGCGACGACGGATTCGCATCGCTGCGGTCCGATCCCCGCTTCGATCGATTGCTCGCTAGCGCAGGGATGCGGGCGTGCCGGCGGTAGGCTCGTCGTCAGGCGCGCGCACGCGCCCGATGGCCGGCAGCAGGAAGAAGGCCGGGATGCCCATCGCGAACGTGAGCAGGAAGTACGGCGCATAACCCATGCGCTCGGTGAGCTCGCCGGAAAGCCCGCCGGCCACCGAGCGGGTGAGCGCCAGGAGAGCGGAGAGCACCGCGTACTGCGTCGCCGCGTAGCGGCGCTCGCAGACGGACATCAGGAACGCCACGAACGCGGCCGTCCCCAGTCCCGCCGCGAAATTCTCGAACAGCGCCACCGTGATGACGAGCGGCTTCGACGGCGTGACCCACGCAGCGCCGGCGTAGGCGAGGCTCGAGAGCAACTGCACCAGGCCGAGCGACCAGAGCGCGCGGAACATCCCCCACTTCGTCGTCACCCAGCCACCCAGCACCGCACCGGCGAGCGTCGCCAGCATGCGCCCGGTGGTAAGAACGACACCGATTTCGGCCAGGGTGAAGCCGCGATCCACCCAGAAGGGCCGCGTCATCGGATCGAGCGCGGCGATGTCGAGCTTGAAGAGCAGCGCGAAAGCGACGATGAGCCAGATCTCGCGACGTGCCAGCAGCGCGCGGAGCGGTTCGGAAAGCCGCTCCGTCGGCCTGCCGAGGCGCTCCACCCTGGGGAGGGCGAGGGCGGCCACCGCCAGGAGCGCGCACGCGGCCGCACCGGCGCCGAACGCGCTCGTCCACCCCGCGCGGCCCGCGAGCCAGATCAGGGCGCCCCCCGCCGTGAACATCGCGATGCGATACGACGCGATGCGCACCGAGTTCGCCACGCCCAGCTGCTCGCGCGGCGTGGCCTCGATGGTGTAGGCGTCGATCGCCACGTCCTGCGTCGCCGAAAGGGCGACGGTGGCCACGAGCAGCGGCCAGAAGAGGCCCGCGAGCGCATCGAGGTCGAACACGCCGAGGACCCCGATCAGCGCCGCGAGTCCGAGCAGGCAGCCGGCAATCCACGCGCGGCGGGTGCCCCAGCGATCCACCAGCGGGGCCCAGAGAAACTTGAAGGTCCAGGGAAAGCTTGCCGCGGTGACGAGACCCACTTCCACCAGGCCGGCGCCGCGCGTTCGCAGGTAGACAGGCAGTGCCTCGTTCACGAGCCCGAAGGGGAAGCCCGAGGCGAAGGCGATCGCGGCGATCCAGGCGAACGGCGCGCGGGGGCGCGCCTCAGCCACCGGCGCGCTCGTCGGTGGGATCGAGCAGCGTGGACACCGGAACGGCCCGCACGCCGAAGCCGGCCGCCGCGGGCAACACCATGCCGACCATTGCGCCGCGTCGATCGAACACGGCGCTGCCGGGAACTGCGTCGAATCCCAGCTGCTCCAGCCGGGCCACGCCGTGCTGCACGCTCACCACGGCGGCCAGCGCCGTACGTGCGTTGACGAACACCGCCCGATTGGTGGCCGGCGCGGCGTCCACGAGGATGGCGGGTTCGCCGGGCGCGGGAAACGCGGCGCGCCGGCCAGCCGCCGCCCCGACATCGGTGCGCTGCCCGCTCGTGGGCGCCAGGATACTGACGCCCCGCGTCCGATGGCGCACGGTGATGCGCAGCGGGATGCCGAGGGGATCGCCGCGCAGGAAGAGGCGCAGTTCGGTCGGCGCCGACGATGCGTCGAGGAGCTCGGGCGCGCTCGACACGAAGCGCACGCGACCCTCGTCCCCGAGCGCGGCATACGCCACCGCCATCCGGAGGCGTCCGTCGGGCAGGCGCATCTCCACCAGGCCGATGGCGGGTGCGCCGCCGCGCACGACCGCTGCGACATCGATCGCGGCCGCGCCGGCGAGTCGTCGCCCGCGCGCGGCGAGCAGGCCGAGGCTGTCCCGGAGGGTGGTGAGCACCACGGGATCCGCCGGTGCCCGGCGCACACGCCCGCGCATCAGTGCCACGCGCGACTGCGTCTCGCTGACCGCACTGCGGAGGCCCGGTGCCGTGCCTGGAATTCCCTCGAGCGCAGCGAAGACGCTGTCGGCCCTCGCGAGCAGCGCGAGGCGCAGCGCTTCGGGCGCATCGCTCGGGCCCGCACGCGCCAGCGAGATGCCGCCGAGCGCGGCGATGACGAGCACGAGCGAGGCGGCCACTCGGCGTGGCCGCCCGGACGACGTCGGTGGAAGCGGTTCGTCGTGGTCGGGGCGAGACAGGATGACGGGAATGTGCGGTACCGGGCGCAGCGCGTCGGGGTCGCCCACGGCGTCGACGTCCACCGTGCGAACGGGCTCGGGCGCGCCGGTTTCCCAGACGATGGAGAAGCGCACCTGCGGCCCGTCGCGCCCGAGCTGGATGATGCTGCCGTCACGCAGCGCCGTCTCGCCATGCACGCGGCTGCCGTCGACATACGTGCCGTTGGCGCTGCCGAGGTCGCGCACCGACCAGATGCCCTCGTGCCACGAGAGTGAGGCGTGGCGACCCGCCACCATCCGGTCGCCGTCCGGCCCGAAGCGGACGTCCGCCTCCGGCGACCGGCCCAGCATCGCGCAACTCTTCCAGATGATCGCCGCTTCGCCGACACGGCCACCGGTGAGGTGCGCGAGGCGGGCCTTCATGCGGCGCGTGTGCTCAGCGCGTGAAGAGCCAGGTGAGCAGCACGGCCACCAGCACGGCGGCGAAGAGCATGCCTCCGATCGGGCGGCCCGGCGCGTCGCGCGTCGCGGGCACCGACGCGGGGCTCGCCGACGGGACGGCGGGTGCGGGCGCGTCCACCGTCGCGGTGGCGCCGGCCGCCGCGCGTGCCGGGCGCGGGGCGCGTGGCAGGCGTGGCGTGGCCGGCGGGGCGAGGCCGGGAATCAGCTCGTCGGACGATGAGGGGCCGTCGTCCAGGCGGAGCAGGGTGGGATTCGGCTCCTCGTCCGGCGCGGGCAGCGGCAGGCCCTCGCCGTCGAAGCGCGCCGCGACGATGGTGATGTTGTCGGGACCGCCGCGCTCGTTCGCCGCGTCGATCAGCGCGCTGCAGAGCGCCGCAAGATCGGTGTGCTCCTCGACGAACTGCGCCAGCTCGTCGCGACGCACCTGGTTGGAGAGCCCGTCCGAGCAGAGCAGCAGCATGTCGCCGCGCCGCAGCGACTCCGTGGAGAGCACTACCTTCACCCGCGCGTCCGGCCCGAGCGCCTGAAGGATGATGTTGCGCCGCGCGCTCGCTTCCGCCTCCTCCTCCGTCAGCTCGCCGGCGTCCACGAGTCGCTGCGTGAGCGACTGGTCCTTCGTGAGCTGGAACGCCCGGCCGCCGCGCACGAGGTAGGCGCGGCTGTCGCCGATCTGTGCGAGGTAGAGCCTCGTGTCGTGCACGCCGGCGGCCGTGACGGTCGTGCCCATCCCGCGGACTTCGGGGTGCGCCTGCGAGTAGCCGTGGATGAGCTGGTTCGCGTGCTCGACGGCCTCGCGAAGGTAGAACGCGAAGCGATCGCCCGAGACGTCCGGGTCGGCCATCCAGTGCGTCTCGAGATGTTCGTAGATGTGCTGGGCCGCCATCGAGCTGGCGAGCTCGCCCGCCGCGGCGCCGCCCATGCCGTCCGCCACCATGAAGAGCGAGCCGCGCTGGCCGACCTCGTGATCGCGCGCGCCGACCGTGATGTCGGCTTCACGACGCGCGAGGTCGGCGACGAGGAACGTGTCCTCGTTATGGTCGCGGGTTCGGCCAAGATCAGTCTTGCCGAAGACACTGACGAGCACGTGAGGTGTCATCCGTGAAGCGCTGGGCTCGTCGAGTGAGGGACGTGCAGGTGCCACCGGAGGCGGATTGACCGATGCCCTATGCACGGCACCGGTCCGGTCCGGGGAGCGACGGAGAGAATGTAGGCCGAGGGACCCACCGCGTCAACGACATTGCTTGGCGTAACTCCAAATGCCTGAGTACCTTGCGCCCATGCCACCACGTCGGTTCGTGTTTGCCGCCCTCTGGGCGGCGGCAGCCTGCAGTTCCGCGCCGCCCGCGGCCGCCCCAGTCCCGACGGCACCGCACCCCATCCCCGGTGCAGCGCGGGTCGAGGCGCCAACGCCCATTCCGGTGCCCCGCATCGAGGGGCAGACGCGGCTGCGCGTGGTCTACCCGCCTGCCGGGGCCGCGATCGACGCCAGGGACTCGAGCTTCCTGTTCGGGACCACAGGCACGGGCGATGCCAAGCTCTGGATCAACGGAATCGCCGTTCCCGTGGCCGCCAACGGCGCCTGGCTGGCCTGGGTGCCGCTTCCACGCGACAGCGTGATGCGCTTCGACGTCGTCGCCCGGAGCCCCAGGGACTCGCAGCGCCTCGTGCACGAGGTCACCCGGGCCCGCTGGCAGCCACCGGGTCGCGCCCTCTGGGTCGATCCCGGCTCCTTCACGCCACGCGGCCGCAACTGGGTGCGGGCCGACGAACCGGTCCGCCTGCAGGTGCGTGCCACCCCGGGCGCCGTGGCCCGGCTGCGACTGCCCGATGGCCGCCGCGTGCCGCTGGTCGAGGAGGCCGGAGGCGACGAGGTGCCCGCCGGCATGCGTGCGTTCGATCGCGACCCCGCCAACCTCGTGCCCGGCAGCGGCACCAGCCGCTACGTCACCACGCTGCGCAATCTCCCCTTGGGCTCCGATCCCGGCCCGCTCTACGTGAGCGGTGATTCCGGCGCGACCCTTCCGGCCACCGATGCCAGCGCGCCGCAGCTCGAGCTGCTCCTCGGTGCCGACACGCTCGTGACCCGCTGGCCGGTGCAGCTGGCCATCCTCGACACCGCCGCGCGCGTCGTGGAGCTCGACGATGATCCGATGCACAAGGGCGGCACCGATGGCGTCACGATCGGTCGCGCCGCGCCGGGCGCCACCTACCAATGGTTCTTCGCGGCCGGTACGCGTGCCACCCTGGACCGACGGCAGGAGAACGACGTGCGCGTGCGACTGTCCCGCGACCAGGCCGTCTGGGTGCCCGCCGCCGACGTGCAGCCGCTTCCCACCGGCGTCTGGCCACCACTCGGGCGTGCCCGTTCGATCACCGTCTCCTCCGAACCCGATCGTGCCACCGTGCGCATCCCGCTCGGCGAGCGCGTTCCGGTGCGCGTGCTCGACGAGGAGCTCGTGCTGCGCCTCGAGCTCTACGCCACGCAGGCGGACATCGACTGGACACGCTACGCGCCCGGGGACTCGCTGGTGCGCCGCATCGATTGGACGCAGCGTACAAGCGATGAGACCGAGATCACCGTGCAACTCGCGAGGCCGCTCTGGGGCCATCGGCTGCGCTGGGACGGCACCGATCTGCTGCTCGAGGTGCGTCGCCCACCGGTGATCGACCGGGACCATCCTCTCGAGGGCCGGCGCATCCTCGTGGATCCGGGCCATCCGCCGGCCGGCGCCACCGGGCCCACGGGGCTGCGCGAGGCGGAGGCGAACCTCGCCGTCTCGCGAGTGCTCGTGCAGATGCTCCGGGACGAAGGCGCAATCGTGGACGTGACGCGGGACGCCGACGTGGCTCTCGACCTCACGTCGCGCGTGGAGCGGGCCGAGCAGTCGGGCGCCGAGGTGCTCGTCTCCATCCACAACAACGCGCTCCCCGACGGGCTCAACCCGTACACCAACAATGGCACCTCGGTGTTCTACAATCATGCGCAAAGCCTTCCGCTCGCGCGTGCGGTGCAGGCGGCACTGGTTCGTGAGCTCGGACTCCGGGATCTCGGCGTCGCCCGCGGCGACCTGGCCCTGGTGCGTCCGACCTGTCTGCCGGCCATCCTCACCGAAGGCCTCTACATGATCGTGCCGGAGCAGGAGGCCGCCCTCCGGACGCTCGACGGGCAGCAGCGCTACGCCCGCGGCGTGGTCGAGGGGCTCCGCCACTTCCTCGCGGCGTGGGGAAACTGACGTGCGAACGTGCCGCCTTCGTTCGTCCTGAGGTAAGATGCCGCGTCCGATCGTCCTTCTCCTCGCCTTCCTGCTCCTCGGCGGTGCCCGGGCCGCTGCCCAGGCGCCCGCCGAGCGCGCGGCGCTCGAGGCCTTCCGCGACTCGCTGCAGCAGACGAGCGATAGCGTCGGGCTGCTGCTGCACGAGAAGAAGCTGATCGCCGAGGCCAAGGAGCACCGTGACGACCCCATGGTGCACCTGCGCCTGGGCTTTCTGGCGTTGCGGTTGGGCGAGCTGGCCGCCTCCTCCCACTACGACGACGCCGCATCCGAGTTCCAGTGGGCCATCGACGTGAAGCCCGACTGGCCCTATCCGTGGTTCGGCATGGGACAGGCCGAGCTTGCGCTGGGCGACTCGAAGGTCTCCGTAGTGGCCGGCCTGAAGACGATGTTCGGCAAGGATGCCCTCGCGCGCTCGGCCGCCGCCTTCGCAAAATCGGCCGAGGTGGACCCATCGTTCGTGACGGGCCTGGTCGAGCTGGCCAACACGTCCCTGCGCCAGCGCGTGAACATCCGGCTCGCCGTGGCATTGGATGCCCTGCGGCGGGCCTCCGCGACGCCGGCCGGCAAGCATCCCGACGTGCTGCTGGCTCGCGGCCGCGTGGAGCGCGCCGCGGGCAACGCCGACTCCGCGCTGGCGGCGATGCAGGCCTATTCCGCTACCGTCTCCGCGGCACCGCTGGCGCGCTTCGAGCTGGGCCGGACCCGGCTCTGGCATGGCGATCCCGCGGGCCGCGACGACTACTTCGCCGGTGCCGAGACCGATGACGCCGGCACCGTCACCCTGTATCGGGCCGACCTGCAGCCGGTGGCCTCCGAGAGCGACCTGGGTGAGTTCGACGCGCAGCGCGGCACCTACCGCCGGCAGTGGCTGCAGCGTTTCTGGGGCGAGCGTGACGCGCGCGACCTGCGCTCGCCGGGCGAGCGGCTCGTCGAGCACTATCGTCGCGTGTTCTACGCGCGGCAGCAGTTCCAGCTCGTGGGCCGCTGGACGCGGCAGTACGACATCTCGGAGACCTATCGCTCGGGCAGCCGCGAGTTCGACGACCGGGGCATCATCTACATCCGCCACGGCGAACCCTCGGATCGCGCCTTCTACAACGTGGGCAGTCTCTCGGCGAACGAGGGAACGCCGCCCAACGAATCGTGGCGGTACGATCGGCCCGACGGCGACCTCATGTTCCACTTCGTCGCGCGCGAGGACGTGCAGGACTTCCGCCTCGTCGAGAGCCTGCTCGACATTCTCGGCTACTCACGCACGCTGCGCCTGCAGGGGGCGGACGCCCTGAGCGCCGATCCCGTCGCCGAGCAGCTGGTCCTGTCGCGCGAGCAGTTCTCCCCGGTCTATCAGCGCATGCTGCAGCAGGGACGCATGGGCCTGGGGCGTGCCATCGCCGATGAGCGGAACGTGGTGCGCGAGAACCTCCACCGCGGCACCACCACCGACGACCACGACCTGCGGTTCGCCAGGAAGCTCGAGGCCACCTGCCAGGTGATGGGCGTGGGCGTCGACGGCACGGCCCCGCTCGTGCACGTCGCGTGCGGCGTACCCGGACGAGCGCTGCAGGCGGTGCAGATCCCGGAGGGGAATCTGTACACGGTGCGCCTGCGCTTCGTCGCGACCGATCCAGCCGGGCGCGTCGTGGCCTCCGCGGAC
>JBJMOZ010000355.1:0-3741 GCA_045803465.1 Gemmatimonadales bacterium
CTATGCGCTTCGGAACTGCGAGAGTTCAGCGGCCGATCGACGAGGAACTCTGATCCTCGCGCGACTTGCCGAGGCTGATGCGCACGCCGCCCTGACCGAGGAACGTGGCGCCCTTGTAGATGCTGCCGCGCGGCGGGGACGTGGTGGCCTGCACCTGTCCGAAGACCATGACCGGGCCTGCGCGGATCTGCGCGCCGGCGAGCGCCAGCGCGTAGCCGTAGCTTGACCGATCGTCCGTCTCGTCCAGGACGGCGTCGAACTCGCTCGGCGTGAGGCCCGCCGTGCCTTGCGGCTGCGGATTCACGGTCCAGGAGATGCCGCCGCCGACGCCGAAGTACGGCTCGATGTGCGAGCGCCAGGGGAACGCCATCAGCGCGAAGGAGAGACGACGGATGTCGTTGAAGGCGACCGTACGCGCTCCGTTGGGGGCGAGCGAATCGGAGTAGGCGCCCACCTCGTCGCTGCCGATGATCTCATCCGCCTGGAGAAGCAGGCCGGTGCGGCGCGCGATGATGAGCGTGTGGATGCCCGCTTCAGGCAGCCAACCCCGCGTCTGCGCCGTGGTCTCGAAGTTGTAGACGCCGCCCTGCGCGCCGAGGTACCATCTGAAGTCCTGGTTGCCACGCGGCTTCTGCTGGGCCGCCAGCACCGAGGCGCCAAGCCCAAGCGCCAGCATTCCCGCCGTGATGCTTCGCACAAGCCCGCTCATCCGATGGCCTCCCCTGAGGAATTGCAACGCGACCGGTCGGGCCGGTCTCAAAATGCCGGGATTCTTGCTGGATCGGCTGCCGCAACGCGGCGCACCGGGCCAGCGACCAACTTCAGGTCATGAGTGACGAGCGTTGCAGGAAGCAGGATGGCGCCGATAGCTGGCGCGGTCAAACCAGAATAACTCGTTCATGGACAACTAGATACGAGTCTGCCGTACCATCCTGACCAGATCACTCGGTGGAGTCGGCGTCCGCCTGCCTGTCCGGATCGTGGTCAGGGGACGTCGCGCTCCGGCGGGCCAAAGTGCAAAGACCGGGCCTCCTATCGGAAGCCCGGTCGTTCAGGACTGCGCTGGTGTCAGATAAGTCCAAGCCGGCGACCAACTTTGGTGAACGCCGCCAAGGCCTCGTCGAGGTCTGCACGGGTGTGGGCGGCAGAGACCTGACAGCGGACTCTTGCCTGACCCTGAGGCACGACGGGGTAGCCGAAGCCGGTCACGAAGACCCCTTCGTCCAGCAGCAGTTCGCTCATGCGGATCGCGTGCGCAGTCTCACCCAGGATGACCGGGATGATCGGGGTCTCGCCAGGCATCGGCTTGAAGCCGAGCGCGATCAGCTGCTCCCGGAAGTATCGCGCATTCTCGTGCAGTCGGGCGACGCGCTCCGGGTGCGCTTCGAGGTACTCCACGCTCGCGAGGGCGCTTGCCGCGACGGTGGGCGGCAGGGCGTTGGAGAAGAGCTGTGGCCGGGCCCGCTGGGTCAGGTAGTCGCACACCGACTCGGTGCTCGCGACGAAGCCGCCCGCAGCGCCGCCGAGCGCCTTGCCCAGCGTCGACGTGATGATGTCGATCTCGCCCAGCATGCCGAAGTGTTCGGCGGTGCCGCGTCCGGTTCGCCCGAGGACGCCGGTGGCATGCGAGTCGTCGACCACGAGCACGGCGTCATGCGTACGGCAGATCTCCACGATGTCGGGCAGGTTGGCGATGGCGCCTTCCATGGAGAAGACGCCGTCGGTGATGACCATGCGGACGCGACAATCCTTCGCGGCCGTGAGCTTCGTGCGCAGGTCGTCGAGGTCGCCGTGCCGGTACACGCCGGTCTGGCACTTGGTGATCGCCTTGGCGAGCCGGATGCCGTCGATGATCGACGCGTGGTTGAGCTGGTCGCTGAGCACGATGTCCTGCTCATTGAGCAGCGTGCCCGGCACCGCCTCGTTGGCGTTCCAGCAGCTCACGAAGGAGAGCGACGCCGCCGTGCCGACGAAGCGTGCCAGCGCCTGCTCGAGGTCGCGGTGCACCGTGAAGGTGCCGCAGATGAAGCGGACCGACGAGGTGCCCGCGCCGAACCGGTCGAGGGCCGACTTGCCGGCCTCGATCACCTCGGGCACATCGGCCAGCCCCACGTAATTGTTGGACGAGAGGATGATGACCTCGCCTCGGCCCTCCATGACGGCACGGGCACCCTGCGGGCCGTCGAGATGGTTGAGGCGCTTGTACACACCGTCCTGCTTGAACTGCGTGAGGGCGGTGGATAGGTCGTGCTCGAGGCGCGTGATCGTCACCGGCGGATCCTGTGGGCGTGGGGAGGGCGGCCTGCGTGGCGCGACGGTATTCTAGGCGCCCGGGCATCGGCCCGCCAGAAACCCCGGCGCGCTCAGAAGCGCATGCGCTGCATCACCGGTTCGGGCAGCATCCGGACGCCTTGCATCACGAAGCGCCAGAAGAACGGCGTGTAGAGCACCTTGCTCCCGCCCTCCATCGCGCGCACGATGGCGCGGGCCACGGGGTCCGGCTCCCACACCAGCGGGGACGCGGGGAGATGCGCCGTCATCGGTGTGCGCACGAAGCCGGGCTTCACGAGAATCGCCGCGGCGCCCGTCCCGCGCAGTCGCGCACGCACACCCGCCATGAAGACGTCGATGGCCGCCTTGGCGGCGCCGTAGGCGTAGTTGCTGCGCCGCCCCCGGTCGCCGGCCACCGAGCCCAGGACGGCCACCGAGCCATGCCCCTGACGCTCGACGATGCCCACCAGCCGGTCGGTGAGCGCAAGCACGCTGGTGGCGTTGACCGTGAACTGTTCGGCGAGCCGCTCGGGGTCGGCCTCCACCTCGGTCTGGTCGGGCAGCGTGCCCCACGCGATGAGGGCGCGGTCGAGGGGGATGCCGCCGGCCATGAGTTCGTTCACCATCGGGCGATGGGTCGAGACGTCGGCGAGCGCGCAGGTGTAGGCGCGAACGGATGTGGCGCCGCGCACGGCGAGGTCGCGCGCGACGGCGTCCAGCTTGCCTTCATGCCGCGCTGCCAGGAAGAACGACGCGCCATCGCGAGCCCACTCGCGGCCGGCGGCGTGTGCGATACCAGAGGTGGCGCCGAAGATGGCTACACGCAGCGGGGGACGGGTCATGCGGCCACCCGCCGCCAGAAGGACGACGAGAATCCCGGGTCCACGCAACGCGCGAACTCCTCGAGCCGTGGGAACGACCGGCGAAACTGCGCCGGCGACATGCGCGCATCCTTGGCGGGATAGACGGCGCCGCCCGCAGCCGCGGTGACGCGGTCGAGCTCCTCGAAAAGCGTCAGCGTGCTCGCGCCCTTGTTCGGAACGTCGAGTGCGAGGGTCACGCCTGGCCGCGGGAACGAGATCACCCCGGGCGAGGGCACGTCGCCGAACACCTTCAGCACCGCGAGGAACGACGCCTGTCCCGATCGCGCGACGCGCGTCAGAATCTCGCGCATGGCCGGTGCGCCGGCGTCGAGGGGCACGACGCACTGATACTGGAAGAAGCCGGCACGGCCATAGAGCCGGTTCCAGTGGCCGATGCCGTCGAGCGGGTAGAAGAACGACTCGGGATCCACCACGCGACGCACGCGGCGGCGGCGCTGCTTCCAGTAGTAGGCCATGTTGAACGCGCCGACGGTGTACCGATTCAGCAGGCCCGAGGGCGCATCGAAGGGCACCGTCAGGCGCGATCCGCGCCGCCGTGGGGCCGCAGGGGCGAGCCCCGCCGCGTGGTTGCCGCGCATGAAGAGGC
>JBJMOZ010000382.1:0-4436 GCA_045803465.1 Gemmatimonadales bacterium
CGATCTCCTTCAGGAACCGCTCGCCGCCGATGACGGCCGAGAGCTCCGGATGCAGCACCTTGATCGCCACCTTGCGGCGGTGCTTCAGGTCCTCGGCGAGATAGACGGTGGCCATGCCGCCCTGGCCCAGCTCCCGCTCGAGGCGGTACCGGTCGCTCAAGGCGACGCCGAGTCGGTCGAGGGCGGTCATTTCAGCCGTGCCGGGAGAGAAGCTCCGGCATGCCTCTCACGGTGGCAGGGGCTCAGCAGCAGGGGCTCGCCGCCCCCGGCTCGTCCGGCGTGAGCACTCGCGATATGACCAGCGTGATGTTGTCCGTCCCACCGCCGTCGAGCGCGTCGCGCAGCAGCGCCTCGCAGGCCTGCCGCGAGGACGTCATGGTAGCGAGCCGCGCCTTGATGCGCTCGTCGGAGACGTGCTTCGTGAGTCCGTCGCTGCAGAGCAGGTGCACGTTCCCCCGGTGCGCCTCCAGGCGCGTCACCACCGGCGTGGTCTGCTCGCCGCCGATGGCGCTCGACAGCACGTGCGCCAGCGGTGTCCGCATCGCCGCCGTGCGGGTGATGATCCCCTGGTCCACCAGGTCTTCGGCCATCGTCTGGTCACGCGTCACCTGGGTGAGCTGGTCGTCGCGATACACGTAGTAGCGCGAATCGCCCACCTGCATCAGGTAGGCGTTGGGCCACACGCCGAGGAAGACGGTGAGCGTGGTCGCCATGCTGGCTGCGCGCGCGTCGTGCGCATGGGCCTGCACCCGCTCGTGACACTGCATGGCGGCCTGTTGCAGCTCCTCGGCGAACTGGCCCGGATCCTCCTGGCTCGTGTAGTAGCAGCGCATGCTCTCGCTGACGTACTCCATGGCCGTGGCGACGGCCAGCCGGCTCGCCTCCTCGCCCAGCTCCGCACCGCCCACGCCATCGGCCACCATGATGAGGTAGGCCAGTCGCTCGTCGCCGCCTAGCATGGTGGCCAGGCCATCCACGCTGCTCTGCAGCACCTGGGTGCGCTTGTGCAGCGACGCCACGACGAAGTTGTCCTGGTTGAGCTGGCGCTTGTTCCCCACGTGCGTGAGCCCCCACGTGTCGATCTCGTGGTCGAGCGGCTTGCGGATGGCGGGGTCGACGCCTGTTGCCGGGGTGCTCATGGGGGCTCCTTGGCCACCTCACCTCCAACCTACGGCCTGCCGGGAATTCCCGCGACACCCGTCGTACATTTGCGGACCCATGGACCCCATCTCCATCATCGTGAACCCCGTGGCCGGTGGCGGACGAGCCCTGCGCAGGGCTCGCGCCGCCGAGGCGCTGCTGGCCTCGAAGGGCCACGTGGTGGACCTGCGCTGCACCGATGGCCCCGGCCACGCTCGAGCGCTCGCCCGGGCCCTGGCGCTGTCTGGCGGTGGGCGGGTGCTCGCCTGCGGCGGGGATGGCACGCTGCACGAGGTGGCGGGTGGCCTGTGCGGGAGCACGATCGGCTTGGCCGTGCTCCCATGCGGCCGGGGAAACGACTTCGCCGGGGCGCTGGGCGTGTCGGGACGCGTGGAGGAGGCGGTCGCGGCCGTCCTCGGCGACCGCCGCGTGCGGCTCGACCTGGGGAGCGTGAACGGCGAGCCGTTCTGCACCGTCGCCGCCATCGGGTTCGACGCGGAGGTGGACCGGCACGTGGCGGCGGGCGGCAAGCGCACCGCGGGCCGTTTCGCGTACCTGGCCGGTGCACTCGCGATGCTGTTTCCCTACAAGGCGGCCGGTTTCCGCTTCGAGGGCGACTTCGGCGTGCGCGAGGGCCGCTACCTGCTCGGTGCCGTGGCGAACACGTCGCGCTACGGCGCCGGCGTCCGCATCGCCCCGGCGGCGCGCGCCGACGATGGGCTGCTCGACCTCTGCCTCGTGCGCGACCTGCCGCGGCTGACGGCGCTCCGCCTGCTCCCGAGCACCTTCACCGGCGGGCACGTGCACCGGCCCGAGGTCGAGATCCTCCGCACCGCGACGCTCCGCGTCTCGGCCGATCGCCCGATGCCGGTGGTGGCGGACGGGGAGCTCGTCGCGGAGCTGCCCGTCACGGTCGGCGTGCTGCCGAAGGCACTCGGGATGCTCCTGCCGCGCTGAGCGAGTGTCACATCCGCTGCATCAGCGCCTGGTAGCGGGGGCTGTCCCGGAGGATGTCGAAGTCGGGGTCGTTCTCCACCCATTCCCGGTTGCCGAACCCGTGCTGCACCGCCTGCTCGAGCAGGTCGATGGCACGCTCGTGTGCGCCGCACACGGCCTCGAAGCAGGCGAGGTTGTACAGCACGGAGGGGTCGGCCGGGTCGATCGCGAGCGCGCGCCGGGCCCACTCCTGGGCCTCGTCGCGCAGGCCGAGCCGAACCAGCCCGCCCGCCCCGAGGTAGAACGCCCGCGCATCGTCCGGGTTGAGGTCCACGTGCCGGCGGACGCGCTCGACCGCTTCCCGCACGGCGGCGTCGGCTTCCGCGTCGCGGCCGAGCTTGCGCAGCAGGCCATCCATCAGGAAGCCCGACTGGAAGTCCTCCGGCCGTACCCGTGCCGCCTCGCGATAGCTCTGCACGGCCTCCTCGACTCGCCCCTGCTGGACCAGCGCCCGCGCGTACAGGTAGTGTGCCTCGAACAGCTTCGGGTTGAGCGCGATGGCCTGCCTGAACTCGTGCTCGGCGTCCTCGTAATTCCCGGTGAGCGTCAGCGCGAGGCCGCGTGAGGCATGCGCGTCGGCCAGGTTCGGGCCACGCTCCAGCGCCTGCAGGCTCCACCGCTCGGCCTGTTCGAGGTTGGCCCGGCTCGCGTCCCAGTACATGTACAGGAGCGAACAGCAGTCCGCCGCACCGGCGTAGGCGCGCGCGTAACTGGGATCGGCCTCGAACGCGCGCTCGAACATCCGCCGCGCGAACAGGATGCCGGCGCGGCGGAACTGGTGGAGGAACTGCCGGCCGCGCAGGTAGTAGTCGTACGCCTGCACGTCCGGAGCGGGCGCCTGCTCGATGGCCCGCTTCTCCTGCGGGCTGAGCACCACCTGCAACGCTTCCACGATGTTCGCCGCGATCTCGTCCTGGATCGCGAACACGTCCTCGAGCTTCCGGTCGTAGCGCGACGACCACAGATGGTAGCCGCCCGCCACGTCCACCAGCTGGGCGGTCACGCGCAGCATCTGCCCCGACTTCCGCACGCTGCCTTCGAGGACGGTGGTCACGCGGAGCTGCCGGCCGATGCCGCCGATGTCCTCGCTCCGGCCCTTGAAGGCGAACGACGACGTGCGCGCCGCCACCCGCAGCGCCCGGATGGCGCTGAGCGCGTTGATGATCTCTTCGGCGATGCCGTCACTGAAGTATTCGTTCTCCGGGTCGGTGCTCATGTTGACGAAGGGCAGCACCGCGATCGACTTGCCCTCCGGCTCGGCGGGCGTCGCCGGCAGCACTACGGTGGCGGCGGTGGCGGACGCCGTCGAGTTCGCGGACGTCGCGAGCGCCGCGGCGAACTGGGCGGCCGTCTGGTAGCGCTCGTCCGGCTCCCTCGCGAGCGCCTTTGCGACGGCGCGGTCGAGATCCGCCGGGATTTCCGCCCGGTCGGCCCGCGCCGGTGGCGCATCCTCGATGAAGCGCTTCATGATCATGGCCTGCGCGGACGCCCCTGCGAACGGCGCCCGGCCGCAAAGCATCTCGAACAGCAGGATGCCCACGCTGTACACGTCGCTCCTGCCGTCGGGCTCGCGCTCACCCGCGGCCTGCTCCGGGCTCATGTAGGCGGGCGTGCCGACGGCCACGCCGGTCGCCGTGAGGTGATCGCTGCCGGCCGACTCCACCGCCTTGGCGATGCCGAAGTCGGCCACGAGGGCCTCGTCGTCCTGCAGCATCACGTTCTCGGGCTTGATGTCGCGGTGCACGATGCCTTGGCGGTGCGCGTGGTCGAGCGCGAGCGCGACGTCACGCGCGATGGCCACCGCCGTCCCGATCGCCAGGCGGCCTTCACGGCTCATCCGGTCGCGCAACGACTCGCCGTCGATGAACGGCATGACGTAGTACAGCTGGCCGTCGGCCTGTCCCGAGTCGTGCAGCGGGATGATGTGCGGATGACTGAGCCGGGCGGCCGTGCGGATCTCGCGCAGGAAACGCTCGGGTCCGAGCGATGCGGCCAGCTCTGGGTGCAGCACCTTGAGCGCGACCCGGCGGTCGTGCTTCCGGTCCAGGGCCAGGAACACGGTGGCCATGCCGCCGCGTCCTACCTCCCGTTGCAGCTCGAAGCGGTCGCCGAGGGCCGATCGCAGGCGTTGGAGCAGCTCGGTCAGGGAGGTGCCGTCGGAGAGGAGGTTCCGTCGAATATGCCGCGCGTCATGGGGGATGCAACCTCGCTCGCATGCGACCGCGGCCGCGTGGCGCGGGGTATATTCACTCCAACTCGACCCGGCCCCCATGTTCCCACTCCGCGACGACAACCCGACC
>JBJMOZ010000033.1:0-6778 GCA_045803465.1 Gemmatimonadales bacterium
CACCCGGCTGGTCGCCATCGTCGTGCCGTCGAATCTCCCCAGCGTGCGTGTGCTCGAGCGGCTCGGCATGAGCGTCGAGCGCACGCTTCGCCTGCCCGGCGAGTCCACGGATCTCGCGCTCTATGCGATGGCGCTGCACGCATGACCGCGCGCTACGTGCACGTCGACGTGTTCGCCGCCGGCCCGATGAGCGGCAACGGGCTCGCGGTGTTCCTGCACACCGAGGGCTGGCCGACCAGCGTGATGCAGCGCCTCACGCAGGAGATGCGGCAGATCGAGTCGATCTTCCTCTCTCACGTCGGCGAGGGCGGGGCGAATGCGCGCATCTTCACCGAGGACGAGGAGCTTCCCTTCGCTGGCCACCCGATACTTGGCGCGGCCGCCGTGCTGCATCGCGAGTGCACCGGCGACGCCAGCGAGCGGACATGGGACCTCACGCTCGCCGATCGGACGGTGACCGTGACGACCTCGATCGCCGGCGGCGGGATCTCGGCCGAGATGAACCAGGGCCCGGCGACATTCGGCGCGCCGCTCTCCGCGGGCGAGGCCGCACCCCTGCTGCAGCGCCTGCGACTTGCCGCAGACGACGTCGTCGACGGACTTCCGCTGCAGGTCGTCTCGACGGGGCTGCCCTATCTCGTCGTGCCCGTGCGCTCGGACGCCCTTGGCCGCGCCGGCGTGACCGAGGGCCGTGAACTCGAGGTGCTGCTGGCGCACGTGGGCGCCAGGTTCGCGTACCTGGTGGATCCGGTGGCGCGCGAGGGACGCAGTTGGGACAACGTGGGCCGTATCGAGGACATCGCCACCGGCAGTGCCGCGGGCCCCGTTGGTGCGTACCTCTGGGCGCACGGCCAGGCCGACGATGCCACGGCGTTCGAGCTGCTCCAGGGCCGATATCTCGGGAGGCCGAGCCGGCTGCGCGTCCGGCGCGACGGCCAGGGCAACATCTTCGTGGGGGGCGAGGTCTGGCCGTTCGCGCGGGGCGAACTGGACATCGCGATCCTGCACGCGTGAGCGTCGCGGTGCCCTCTGGTACGGCACCGGTGACTCGGTAGGTTTCGGATGTCGGCTGTTGCACTCACCGTTTCGCTGGAGCACGGCATGGAAGGCTTCGCCGTACTGATCCCGATCGTGGCCCTCTCGATTCCGATCGTGGCCATCGTCATCGGCGGCCTGAAGAAGATCGCCGAGACGCGGCTGGAAGAGGCCCGCATCCGCGCGGGAGCGGGCGGGGACGGCCACGAGGTCGCCGCACTGCGCGAGGAGATGGACGACGTGCGACGCGAGCTGGGCGAGGTGCAGGAACGACTCGACTTCACCGAACGCATGCTGACGCAGGTCCGGGACAGCCAGCAGCTGCCTCCGCGCACGTGACGCTGCATTCCCTGTCCATTTCCGAGGTGATCCCGAAGGTGCCCGTTCCCTCCGCGCATTGGTCCATGGTCCTGTCGCTCTCGCTGGCCGCTTGTGCTGCGCCGCAGCCCGCCAAGGAAGCGGACGCGCCGCCCACTGCAGATTCGGTCATGGCAGTGTCCTGGGTGCTCACACCCCACGCCTTCGGCACCGTGCAGATCGGCTGGACGGTGGCACAACTCAACGCGGCGCTCGCCGACACGCTCAGGCCCACCTACGAGATCAACGACGAATGCGATCACCTCATGCCGGCGGCCTTTCCGAAGGGCACGAGCCTGATGGTGATCCAGGACACCGCCGTGCGTGTCGATGTCTTCAGCCCCGGCATCCTGACGCCTGAAGGCGCCGGGGTGGGCGACACCGAGACGCGGCTGCGCGAGATCTACGGCGAGCGCGCTGCGGTCACGCCGCACAAGTACACCGGCCCCGACGGCCACTACGTCACCGTCATGGACACGGCGGCCGACTCGCTGCACATGACCATCTTCGAGACCGACGGCGACAAGGTGCTGCAGTACCGCGCCGGCGTGGCGCCGGGCGTGCAATACGTCGAAGGCTGTGCCTAGCCGACCCCTGCTCGCCACCATCGGCTACGAGTCGGCGGCGGTGCCGGAATTCCTCGCCACGCTGGGGGATGCCGGCATCGAGTTGCTCGTCGACGTGCGCGCCGTGGCCAGCTCGCGCCGCCCCGGCTACGCGAAGACCGCCCTGGCCGCCAACCTCGCCTCGATCGGTATCGAGTACCTCCACCTGCGCGGGCTCGGCACGCCGAAGGAGGGCCGCGTGGCGGCACGTGCAGGCCGGCATGCCGAAATGCATGCCATATTCCGCGCCCACCTCGCCACGCCCGACGCTCAGGCCGATCTCGCGGCGCTCGCCGATATCGTCGAGTCTGGTCGCCGGGCGTGCCTGCTCTGCCTCGAAGCCGACCCGACGCACTGCCACCGGAGCCTCGTGGCCGACGCGCTGGCCCGCCGAATGACGCTCGACATCGTCCATCTTCATCCCGAGCCGGACGTCGACTGAGCGGTTTCGCCCATGCGCGCCGCCAAAGCGGTTGCCTCTCCCCGTCCGACTCCACGAAGTTGCGTCATGCCCGACACCGTTTCCGCCACCGCCCTCGATCTCGATGCCGCGCTCGTTCGGCTGGGCTACACCGCCTTTCGCCCCGGCCAGCGCGAAGCCGTCGAGACGATCATCGCCGAGCGCCGGCTGCTGCTCGTGGCCCCCACGGGCGGTGGCAAGAGCCTCACCTACCAGCTGCCCGCCACCGTCCTCGGTGGCACCACGCTCGTGGTCTCGCCGCTCGTCTCGCTGATGCACGACCAGGTGGCGGCCCTCGAGGCGCGCGGAGTGCGCGCCACGTTCCTGGCCGCCACGCTCGATACCGACGAGGTGCGACGCCGCATGGCCGCCCTCGCGCGCGGCGAGTATCAGCTCGCGTACGTGGCGCCCGAGCGGCTCGCCTTCCCGGGATTCCGCGGTCTCGCCCGCGACCTCGACTGCCCCCTCGTGGCGGTGGACGAGGCGCACTGCATCTCCGAGTGGGGCCACGATTTCCGGCCCGACTACCTGCAGATCGGCGAGCTGGTGGCCGATCTCGCCGAGGCGCGCGTGCTCGCCTGCACGGCCACGGCGACGCCGGTGGTGCGGGACGAGATCATCGCGCGCCTCGGACTGCCGGCCGACACCACGCAGCTCGTGCGCGGCTTCGCCCGGCCCAACCTCGGACTTCGCGTGCGCGACGCCCGTTCGGCGGCCGAGTCGCACCGGATGGTCGATGAAGCGCTGAAGGAGGCGATCGGCACCCCGGGCGCGGCACGCGGCACGGCCATCATCTACTCGCCGACGCGCCGCCAGACGGAGGAGGAGCAGGCACGGCTGGCCAAGACGGGCTGGAATACGGCCGCCTACCATGCCGGATTCGACGGGCCCACGCGGGAACGCGCGCAGCAGCGGTTCCGCGACGGTGCGCTTGAGGTGATCGTCGCCACGAACGCCTTCGGCATGGGCATCGACCGCGCCGACGTGCGTGCCGTCATTCATCTCGCACCGCCAGGCTCCATCGAGGCGTACTATCAGGAGGTGGGACGCGCGGGGCGCGATGGAGAGCCGGCCATCGGCATGCTGCTCACGAGCCCATCCGACCTGCCGCTTCGCCGCCGGCTGCTCGAGCTGCCGACCGACGGCAGCGCGCCCGATCCGGCACGCGTGCAGCATCGCTGGAACCTGTTCCTCGAGCTGATGCGCTGGGCCGAGGGCGGCACGTGCCGGCACGATGCCATCCTGCGCTACTTCGGCGACGAGGCGGAGACGCTCGCGGGCTGCGGTCGCTGCGACGTGTGCACCACGCTCGGCGAACCGGGCGAGGGCGATGCGGCCGAGACGGCCGTCGCGGTGCGGAAGGCGCTGAGCGCGGTGGCGCGCACGCACAATCGCTTCGGATTGCAGGCCGCGGTGAAGCTGCTCGCGGGCCTTCCCGACCCGCGGCTCGAGCGCTCGGGATTGCAGGCCACCAAGACTTTCGGTGCGCTCAAGGGGCGAAGCGAGGACTGGTTGCTGTCGCTGCTTCGCCGATGCGTGACTGCCGGCTGGGTGGACTTCACGGCGGGCGAGCGGCCCGTGGTGCTGCTCACGCCGGCCGGCAAAGCGGTGCTCTTCGCCGAAGGGCCGGTGCGGCTGTTGCTGCCGCCCGAGCGCACGGGCAAGAAGGTGGCGAAGTCCGCCAGCCGCAGCCGCGTCGCGGCGCCGACGATGACGCCGGCCGACGAGGCGCTGTTCGAGGCACTGCGCACGCGGCGCCTGGAACTCGCGCGCGCCGACGGCGTGCCGCCCTACGTCGTGGCGAGCGACCGCACGCTGCGCGAGCTGGCGGAACTCCGGCCGAAGACGAAGGCGGGTCTCGAGGGCGTGTTCGGCATCGGGCCCGCGAAGGCGGCGAAGTACGGTGATGACTTTCTCGCCGTAGTGCGACAAGCGGACTGAATCCGCGACGGAGGTCGATACGATGATGATCCAGCACGCGCCGGGCGGGTTACCCGAGACACCATACATGGCCATCGCACGATCGGCTTCGCATGCGCCTCCGAGGCGCCTTCTGCTCGTGCTCGCCGGTGCGGTGGCGGTGCTCGCTCTTACGGCGCAGTTCGCCGGTCGGTGGCCCCTGCTGGCACTGGCCATCGGAAGCGCAGCCGCGGCCGTCGAGTCGGCGGCGTTGTGGGGATTCCTGGCGCAGGCGGAGGAGCGCCACCACTCGCCCGTGCTCGTCGTGCTCGAGCGACTCTTCGCGATCGTCGGCACGGTGCTCGCCTGCGCGGCGGTGATCGCGACGATGCTGGCCCTGCTGGGCCAGCCGTGGGTGCTATGAGCCGGCCGAAGGCCGACGCGCGCTTGATCGACGTCAGTCACGTCGTCGAGCACGGCATGGTCACGTACAAGGGCCTGCCGGCGCCGATCATCTGCGACTACCTGAGTCGCGAGGCGTCGCGGGCGCGCTACGCGGCTGGTACCGAGTTCCAGATCGGCAGGATCGAGATGGTCGCGAACACGGGTACGTACGTGGACGCGCCTTTCCATCGCTACGCCGATGGAATGGACCTCGCCGAGCTGCCGCTCGAGTCGCTCGCCGACCTCGATTGTCTGGTGGCGCGCGTCAGCGACGCCACAGACCGGCCCATCGACCGGCTGCCCTTCTCCGCGGACGAGGTGCGGGGGCGAGCCGTGCTGGTGCACACCGGCTGGGCCCGTCACTGGCGCACCGAGCGCTACCACGATGGCCATCCGTTCCTCACCGGCGAGCTCGCCGACTGGCTGGTGACGGCTGGCGCGGCACTCGTGGGCATCGACTCGTTCAACATCGACAGCGTCGACACCGGCGAGCGTCCGGTCCACACTGCACTGCTCCGGCACGGCATACCCATCGTCGAGCACTTGCGGGGGCTGGAGGAGCTGCCCGATCACGGGAGCCGGTTCTTCGCCGTGCCGGTGAAGGTCCGGGCCTTCGGGACGTTCCCGGTACGCGCGTTCGCCATGGCCTGAGTCCTCGGGGACCCCGACCGTGCGGATCCGTTGGCGACGGTGTAGGCTCAAGCACCCTCTCTTGAGCCACGCATGGAACTGGGCATCTACACCTTCGCCGAGACCACGCCCGATCCCGCCACCGGACGAACGGTCGGTGCGGCCGAGCGGGTGCGCGACCTGCTGGAGGAGATCGAACTCGCCGATCAGGTGGGCCTCGACGTCTTCGGCGTGGGCGAGCACCACCGAAAGGATTACGCCGTCTCGGCCCCGGCCGTGGTGCTCGGCGCGGCGGCGGTACGCACCAAGCGCATCCGCCTCACGAGCGCCGTCACGGTGCTCAGCTCCGACGACCCGGTGCGCGTCTACCAGGAGTTCGCCACGGTGGACCTGCTCTCGGGCGGACGGGCCGAGATCATGGCCGGACGCGGCTCGTTCATCGAGTCATTCCCCCTGTTCGGCTATTCCCTAGACGACTACGACGCGCTCTTCAGCGAGAAGCTCGAGCTGCTGCTGAAGCTGCGGCAGGGCGGACGCGTGTCGTGGAAGGGACGTCACCGGGCGGCGCTCGAGCATCAGGAGGTGTTTCCGCAGCCCATCCAGCGCCCGCTGCCGGTCTGGATCGCGGTGGGTGGCACACCCCAGTCGGTGGCGCGCGCCGCGACACTCGGCCTGCCGCTCTCGATCGCCATCATCGGTGGGATGCCGGAGCGCTTCGTGCCGCTCGTGGAGCTGTATCGGAGCACCGCGCGCCGTGCCGGACACGATCCCGAGACGCTACCCGTCTGCATCAGCTCGCACGGCTACATCGACGACGACTCGCAGCGCGCGGCCGACGAGTATTATCCGCCGTTCGCCGAGGTGATGACCCGCATCGGCCGCGAGCGGGGGTGGCCGCCCACCAACCGGGCGCAGTACGAGGCGCAGCGCGGGCCGCGCGGCGCGCTGCTCATCGGAAACCCGGAGGAAGTGGCCCAGAAGATCCTTTTCGAGTACGAGCTCTTCGGTCACCAGCGTTTCCTGTTGCAGCTGAGTGTGGGCACCATGCCGCACGCCAGCATCATGCACGCCATCGAGCTCTACGGCACGCGCGTCGCGCCCATGGTGCGGGACGAGCTCGCGCGCCGCACCGCAGGTCCCGCTGTCATCCGCTAGGAGCATGCATGCCCCCGTCGTCGACGCTCGCCCGCAACGTGCGCATCGCCTTCGGCCTGAGCCTGATCATCGGCGGCCTGCTGCACGGATCGGGTTACGGCACCGTGGTGCCGCTGGTGCGGGACGTGGGGAACGACGCGAAAGTCATCTTTCCGGCCCTCTGGGTCGGCTTCACGTGGCACTACCTCATGCT
>JBJMOZ010000061.1:0-10048 GCA_045803465.1 Gemmatimonadales bacterium
TACGCCTTTTCCTTGGTGCTCGCGAACTTCGGGATCGCGATCGCGGCCAGGATGCCGATGATCACGACTACGATCAGCAGCTCGATCAGGGTGAAGCCCTTGCGGTTCGACATTGCCTTCCTCCGTTGTGAGCGAGCAGCCGGGTGTGTGCTCGACATTTGGTGACCGTCACTCCGACGCCGCCCTGAAGGGCAACAGGTATGCCACCCGTGCTACCATTACGGCAACTCGCTATGTGGTAGTGCTTTGCGGGCTTGCAACGCAGTTGCCTGCGCGGTGTTTCCGATCCCTGCGGAGCCGTATTCTGCAAAGGCGCTCCCACGGCGCTCACCCGCGCGCGTCGAGCCTGGGCCGGAAACACAACGGGCCCGGTGCAGAGCACCGGGCCCGTTGCATCAGCCAGTGACCGTTAGGTGCACTTCGGCTCGCCGTCGACGGTGGCCGGGGCAACCGCCGCGACACCGATGAAGATCGTGCAGGTGCGCGCCGTCGCCGTGTGGGTCGCCACCGCGCTCCAGCCGGTGCCGGCCGTGGCCGTGAACGTCACCGTCACGCCAGCCGAGGGCACGTAGTTGCCCATCGCCACCAGCGGGGTCGGCACGCCGGCCAGGTTCGACGCCACGCCCGAGAGGTAGACGGTGTTGTCGGCGAAGTAGCCTTCCTGCGCCGTGGCGCCGTTGCGCAGGTCGCTCTTCATGCTGGCCAGGTACGCCTTTTCCTTGGTGCTCGCGAACTTCGGGATCGCGATCGCGGCCAGGATGCCGATGATCACGACTACGATCAGCAGCTCGATCAGGGTGAAGCCCTTGCGGTTCGACATTGCCTTGTCTCCAGTAGTGTGCACGTGGTCGCCGAGGTCGGATGCCCCGACGCCCTAGCGTCGTCATCCGGGCGCCTGCAGGGGCAATCGATATGCCATCGAAGGCCAGAACTGACGAACCCTTTGCGCAGCAGCGAGTTGCGTACAAACGCAGGACCGCCGCCCGCGTTCATGACGCGGCGGCGGTCCCGGATTTCGCGAGGGTCGGGACGCTTCAGACCTTGGCTTCGGCGGCCTGTTCCTCATAGCGGGCCAGCTTGCGATAGAGCGTCGAGGGATCGATTCCCAGCACCTCGGCTGCGCGCGTCTTGTTGCCCCCCTCGGCCTGCAGCACCCACATGATGTACGCCCGCTCGATGACTTCGAGGGTCGGATTCATGTAGGCCCGTTCGGCGACCAGCGGCTCCTTTCGCCGCTTGGTGATGCGCTCGGGCAGGTGGGTGGGCTCGATGAGCGGGTGACGGCTCAGCACGCAGGCATGCTCCAGCGCATTCTCGAGTTCGCGGACGTTGCCGGGCCACTCATACACCATGACGGCGTCCAGGGCTTCCTGACTGAGGGCCTTGGGCTCGGTCCGGGCCTCGTCGCCGAGGCGCTGGAGGAAATTCTCGAGCAGGAGGAGCAGGTCGTCGCGGCGCTCCCGCAGCGGCGGCAGCATGAGGGCGATGACGTTGAGCCGGTAGAAGAGGTCGGAGCGGAAGTTGCCCCGGCGGATCTCCTCCTCGAGGTCCCGGTTGGTGGCGGCGATGATGCGCACGTCCACCGCAATCGCCTCCGTGGCGCCCACGGGAATCACCTCGCGCTCCTGCAGCACTCGCAGCAGTTTCACCTGCAGCGAGGCCGGCATCTCGCCCACCTCGTCGAGGAAGAACGTGCCGCCGCGGGCCGCCGCGAAGAGGCCCTGCTTGTCTCGCACCGCACCGGTGAAGCTGCCCTTCACGTGACCGAAGAGCTCGCTCTCGAGCAGGCTCTCGGGCAACGCGCCGCAGTTGATGGAGAGGAAGGGCCCGTCGGAGCGGTTGGAGAGGTCGTGGATGTAGCGGGCCACGACCTCCTTGCCGGTGCCGCTCTCGCCCTGGATGAGCACGGTGGAGTCGGTGGGCGCCACGTGCTCGGCGAGCTTCAGCATCTCGAGGAAGCGGCGCGACTTGCCGATGGGCCGCACCGAAGCGCTCTTGTCGCGCCGGCGGATCTCCTGCTTGAGCTGTCGATTCTCGACCCGCACCTCGCGAAACTCGCAGGCGCGGCGGAGGATCGTGATCAGCTCGTCGTTGGAGAAGGGCTTCTGGATGTAGTAGAAGGCCCCGCTGTTCACGGCCTGGATGGCGCTCTGGAGCGACGCCTGCGCCGTCATCAGGAGGACCGGCGTCATCGGATCCTGCTCGCGCGCGGCGGTCAGGATGTCGATGCCGGAGACCTGGGGCATCCGCACGTCGGTCAGCACGATGTCGTGCGACCCGCCGCGAATGGCCTCGAGACCGGCCTTGCCGCCCTGGGCGGTGGTGACTTCGAATCCCTCGTTGCGGAGCAGGATCCTCAGCGTATCGAGGATGCCCGACTCGTCGTCCACCACGAGGATGCTGGCTTTCTGGGTCATGCGGCGTCCTCCGCCATGACAGTGGCGGGCAGCAGGATGGTGAACTTGGTGCCCTTGCCGGGCCTCGACTCCACGAACACGAGGCCCCGATGGGCCTCGATCGCGCGCTGCACGATGGCCAGGCCGAGGCCCGTGCCACCCTGCCGCCGCGAAACGAACGGCTCGAACAGCCGGTCGACGATCTCTTCCGGGATGCCCGGCCCGTCGTCACTGATGACGAGCCGCACGCCCAACTCGAACTCGGCCCCACTGGGCAGGTCGGCGCCGGCGATGTCGTCGACGCGTACCATGACCTGTACCGGCGCTCCCGCCCCGGCCTGCACCGCGTTGAGGACGAGATTCGCCACGACGCGGTGCAGCAGGTCTTCGTCGCCGGGGATGATCCGCGACGACCCCTCGATACTGATCAAGCTGCCGCCCTCGGCGTCCGGATGCGCCCGCACCATGCCGACCGAGGCCCGCACGATCTCCAGCAGGTCGATCGGCTCGAGCCGCGTGGCGCGTACGCGCGCAAAATCGAGGAACTCGCTCAGCAGCCGGCTCAGCCGGTCACTCTCCCGCACGATCAGTCCCGCAAGCACCTTGTCGTCGTCGCTGGCCTGACGCGCCCGCGCCAACTGCTCGCAGGAGCTGCGGATCGAGGCGAGCGGGTTCTTGATCTCGTGCGCCAGCGACGCGCTCAATGCCGCGACCGCCTCGAGCCGCTCGGCCCGCAGGTGCAGCTCCTGCAGGTGCTTCGTTTCCGAGATATCGGTGAAGATCGCCGTGACCGAGGGGGTCGCGCGATCCTCCTGATGGAACGTGGTCGTGCTGAGGCCGATCGGAAAGACCCGGCTGCGCGCCTGCACCATGCCCTCACCGCGTCCGAGCCGTCGGCCGTCGCGGATGCCCAGCACCACCGCCTGCTCCAGCTCGCGCGAACAGCGCTGCAGGCGCTCCAGCACCGGACGCCCGAGCAACTCCTGCCCGTCGAGCCCCAGCAGCTTCTCGGCCGTCGGGTTGATGAACGCCAGGCGCCCGTCCGGATCGACGGTGAGCACGCCCGAGCGGATGTTGTGCAGGATGTCGTCGGCCTCGAGCCGCACGCGCCGCAGCTCGTACTCGAGGGTGTGCTGTTCCCGGTCGGCACGCCGCAGGCGCTGGCCGAGCACCGCGACGATGCCGTAGACCAGCCAGAACACGCCCACCTGCACCCAGAATGCGGTGTCGACGCCCTCGCCGCCCCGGAAGTAGAGCCCGTCGGTCACGTATCCCGACATCGCCAACAGCGTGACGGATCCCGACCACCACGGCGTCATGAGCACCGCGTAGGCGGCGATCATCACCACGAAGAGCGAACCGTAGATGGCCGGCGCGGCGGCGTAGTGCACCAGCGTGCCGATGAGCCCCAGGTCGGCGAGTGCCTGCCCCAGAAGGAAGCTCTGGCTCAGCGCCGCACCCGCCACCCGCACCCGCCACAGCCCGTAGCCGGTGGCGATGAAGCTCACCAGCACGGCCACCGTGCGGATGTACGACGCGTACGGGTCGTCGGTGGAGGTGAGGGCGGCCGCGATGAGCGTGCCCACCGAGACCATGCCGCGCACGGCGAACAGCCAGGTCAGCACGGCACGCTGCCGGGGTGCCGTACGGGCGTCGGCGCCGGAGCGACTCACGCTCGCGGCGTCGCGATCGATCGGCAGGGTATCGGGCATGGATAAGGAGAAGAATAGGACAGGCCACTGATGCGTGGTAGGTGGGTAACTTGGCTCCATGGCCTCCGATGCGTTCAGCGGCTTCCGTCCGGCCGCGCTCTCGTTCCTGCGACGGCTCCGTCGGCACAACGAACGGACGTGGTTCGAGGCGCACCGCGCCGAGTATGAGCGCGACGTGCGCGACCCGATGCGCGCCCTCGTCGAGGAGATGGACGTCCGCCTCGCGGGGTTCGCCGCCGAGATCGGCGGGCACCCGCGCCGCTCCGTCTACCGCATCCACCGCGACACCCGCTTCTCGGCGGACAAGTCGCCCTACAAGACGAATGCGGCGTGCCAGTTCTTTCATCGTGATGCCCGGCAGGGCGCGGGCCAGGAGGCGGAGGGCGCAGGGGCGGGCTTCTACTTCCAGATCGCGCCGGGCGAGTGCTTCGCGGCGGCCGGCATCTGGATGCCGGCCCGCCCGGCGCTCAACCGACTGCGCGACGTGCTCGCCGAGGATCATGAGACGTTCGCGGCGATGGTGACCGCCCCTCCCTTCCGTCGGCTGGTGGGACGGCTCGATGAGGAGGCGATGCTGGTGCGGATGCCACGGGGGTTCGCGCCGGACCATCCGGCGGCGCAGTGGCTGCGGTATCGGTCCTTCACCGTCACGAAACCATTGACGGATGAGGAGGCGCTCGACCGGCGGCTGCCGCAACGGCTCGAACGCGCGTTCCGAACGCTGACGCCGTTCGTGCGGTGGTTGAACGGGGCGTTGGGATTGCGGGCAGCGGAGCGGAGGTAGCGACTCGGGTGCCTGCAACGCTGCACGGCTACCTTCCACGCATGCGTACCGACCTCCCTCGCCCGTCCTCGTTGACCATGATCGCACGCGCCCTCACCCGACGGTGCCCGCACTGCGGCAGCGGCGGCCTGTTCCTCGGCTGGTTCAAGGCGCGCGAGCGTTGCCCGGCGTGCGGCGTCCGACTGCTCCGCGGCGACGAGAGCTGGGCGACCGGGACCTACCTGTTCAACCTGGTCGTCTCGGAGCTGCTGCTGATGATGCTGCTCGCCGTGGTGGTGGTGAGTACGTGGCCCAACCCGCCATGGGTCATGCTGCAGGTCGGCAGTCTGGCGCTCATGGTGGTCGCGCCGATCCTCTTCTATCCGTTCGCGCGCCTGCTCTTCCTCGCGTTCGACATGATGTTCCGCCCTGTGCAGCCCGAGGAGCTCACCGGTCCTACGGCGTGAGCTGGTCGGGCCACGGGTACAGCGCGCGATAGAGCGCCCGATTGCGCTGCACGATCCGCACGTAATCGCGCGTCTCCACGTAGGGAATTCGTTCCACGAGCAGCTCGGGGTCGGTGCCGCCGTTCTTGGTGCGCCAGCGCGCCACGCGGTGCGCGCCGGCGTTGTACGCCGCGAGCACCTCTACCACGCTGCCCTGGCTGTCGAGCAGGTCGCGCAGGTGGGCGCTGCCGAGCTCGATGTTCACATCGGGTTGATAGAGCAGCACCGGGTCCCACACGTCGTAGTCGAGCGACTTCGCGACACCCTTCCCCACGTCCGGCATCACCTGCATCAGCCCGCGCGCGCCGGCCGATGAGGTGGCTTCGGGGTTGTAGAGCGATTCCTGCCGGATGAGCGCGGCCACCAGCGACGGGTCGAGCTTGTGCCGGCTCGCTTCCGCGAGCACGGCGTCACCGAACGACAGGGGATACAGGAGCCGATACAGGCGTGCATCCTTCGGCGCCCCCGCCGTCTGTGCACGGCGCGCGAGCGTGATGGTCTGTGACGGCCGCCCGCGGCGTCGCATGATGTCGGCCGCCGAGAGCAGCCGCTCGGCGGCGCTGCCGGCGTCGCGCGTGAAGCGGGCGCGCTCGGCGTCCGCTTCGTCGTCCATGCCGAGGCGCTCGAGCAGCTCCGCGCGCTCGGCGGTGGCCTCGAGGTCGGGGGCCGCGAGGAAGACGTCGGCGGCGGGTGCCGGCTGCCAGGGCGCCACGCCGAGTCGTCGCGCACTCGCCTCGCTGTAGTACGACGCCGAATCCCAGGCCATCGCGCCCTGCCAGCGCAGTCGCGCCGCGGCGGTGTCGCCCGCATCGGCCCAGGCGCGGCCGGCCCAGTACAACGACGACGAGGCCTCCTCGCTCGTGGGCCAGCGCTGGCGCAGGCTGTCGAGCTCCACCGCCGCCGTGCGCGGGTGCCCGTCGATGAAGGCGATCATCGCCGCGCGAAAGGCCGACGCCGACGCAAGGCGCGAGGTCGGATGCTTCTGGGTCACCTGCCGGAACGTGGCCCGCGCCAGCGAGTCGCGCCTGTCGTCGGTCGCGAGGTCGGCGAGCAGGTAGAGCGCCGACGCCGACGCGGTGTCCCTGGGCCAGGTGCGTGCGAGGCGCCGCAGCAATGCCTTGCCCTCGTCCGCGCGCCCATCGCGCACGTAGGAGCGCGCCTCCCGATACGCCGACGACGCGGCGAGCGCCGACGGCTTCGCCACCCGGCGGTACCAGCGCACCGCGTCGGCATAGCGGGCGAGGCGGAAGAGCACGTTGGCATACTCGTAACGATCGGCATCATCGCCCAAGCCGGCGGCCAGCGCGGCAGCGTAGCCATCGGCGGCACGACCGAACGGGCCGGCCTTCGCGAGGCTGCGCGCGACCAGCAGCTGTTCGCCTGGACGCAGCGGGTACTCCAGGCTGTCGATCAGTCGTACCGCGGTACGCGCAGCGGCCGAACCCGAGCGCTCCGTGACGGTGCCGAGGAGCGCTCCACGAATCTCCTCGCGGGCCAGGCTGTCGGCGCCGGCGGCGCGAAGGCGCAGGGCGGACAGCGGGAATCCGGCCAACTCATACGCGACGATGGCCGACGCGGTGTCGCCCGTCTTTTCGAACGCCTGTGCCGCAGCGAGCGGCAGGCGGGCCCGCACCGTCGAATCGACGATCAGGTTGCCACGTTGCGCGCGGAGTCCCGAGTCGCGCGTGACGGCGAAGGCGCGCAGGCGGAGCCAGTCGGCGATCTCGGGACGACCATCCGCGCCGGCGAGATAGGTGGCGGCCGCGCTGTCGACCTCCTTGAGCCGGTCGAGCGCACGCGCGAGCAGCACGAGCCGATCAGCGCGGCCGACCGGCGTCGGCGCGAGCTCGACGGCCAGGAGCGCATGCGTGCGGGCGAGCGAATCGCGCCGGAGCCCGAGGTTGGCGCGCGCAAGCAGCTCGTGCCCCTCGCCATCGAATTCGCTGTCGAGCCAGTGCGCATCGCGCAGGATGCGGTCGGCTTCCTTCCAGCCGCCCCACGCGGCCGCCGCCGATGCGGCGACCAGCTCCGCCTCCGGCGAGCGCGTGGCGCTGTCGCGCAGCAGCGGGGCGAGCAGGCGACTCGCCTGCCACGGCCGGCCGGCGGCCAGCGCCTCGCGCGCGGCACGGATGGTGGAATCGACCGGCGGCACGACGGACGCCGCGAGCGGGATGGCGACGGGCGCGCGCAACTGCAGGGGCGCCACGAGCAACGCCAGTGTGGTGAGGATGGATCGCATTGATGCGGAAAATGGCCACATGCAGGGGCGCGACACAATTGCCGGTGGCGCCGGGCCAGCATCGGGGGCGATATTCCGCCGCCGAACCGTCCTCCATCAGGAACATGCAGACCATGTACAAGGCGCTTTGCGGCCTCGCCCTGCTCGCTCCCGTCGCCCTCGCCGCGTGCGGCAAGGCAGTCGGCGTTGCGGGTGCCTCCGACTCGCTCCGCTACACGGTGCGGAGCGTCGAGAAGTCGAACGGCGAATGCCGCTCCACCGATTCCACCCATACACCAGCGCCGTGCGTGAAGGTGTCCATAACCTGGCCGCAGCTGGCCGACAGCTCCGGCGGCGCTGGTGAGGCGCAGCGATTCGTCCACCGACTCGCGTCGGCGAGCTTCAGGAACGGCGACGACAAGGGCAGTCCGGACTCCGTCGCCGCCGAAGCGATAGCGGCGCATCAGGAGATGCGCACCAAGCACTCGGCCTACGATGTGCCCTGGACCGCCGAGCGACAGATCACGGTGGCCTGCAACGAGCCCGGCCACTTCGGCGTGAAGGTCTACACGCACCAGTTCACGGGCGGGCTGCACGCCATGTCGGCGACCCGGTTCGCGAACTTCGACACGAAGACTGGAAAGCACTGGGGCTTGAAGGACTTCGTCGTGGCCGGCCAGGAACATGAGTTCAAGGAGGCCACCCTGGCCGCCTATCGGAAGACCAGGAAGCTGCCGCAGATCAAGATCGACGTCGACAGCTTCCCGGAGCCGGCCAGTGTGCTCGCATGCGGTGACTCGGTGGTGCTGCAGTACGAGATGCTGACGATGGGGCCGCACCGCTTGATGGGCAGCAGCTTCGCGGTCAAACGTGCCGACCTGAAGGGAATCGTCCAGCCATGAGCCGCTTCTTCGTTTCCCTCCTCGTGACGCTCGCGGGCGTGTCTCTCGCGGGGTGCGCAGGTGGCGCCCCGGCGACGACCGCCAAGCCCGTCGCCGCCACCGGCACCATCTCACCCGACAAGCTCAAGGGATGGCTGTACGCCTATGCCGCCGACTCGATGGAGGGTCGCGAGGTGGGTACGCCCGGCAACGTGAAGGCGACGACGTGGATCGCCGCCCAGGCGCAGCGCATCGGGCTCACGCCGGCCGGCGACAGCGGCGGCTGGTTCCAAGTGCTGCCGCTGATGCAGTCGCAGGTGCAGCCGGGCTCGGGCTTCGAGGTCGGGGGCCGCCGGATCGACGCCGAGACGGACATGGTGCTCTTCGGCGCCTTCCCGATGCTCGGCTTCAGCGGCACGCTCGAGGGCACCGACATCCCGACGGTGTATGGCGGTCGCATCGGCGACACCTCGTCGGGACTGACGGCCGAGCAGGTGTCGGGCAAGCTGATCGTCTTCGACCTGCCGCTGAGCCCGGTGGGCAAGCCGATGTGGCAGTTCTGGAATCAGCTTGACCGCGCCATTCTCGGCGCGAGCCGCGGGGCGCTGGTCATTGCCAACGATGCGATGCCACCGCAGGTGTTGACGTACGCGCGCCGGCCGCAGGCCACGCTCGCCGACGAAGGTGCGCCCGCCACCCCGGCGAATGCGCCCTTCGTGGGGTCCATCGGTGCCGCGACCGCGCAGGCGGTCCTCGGTGCCGATCCGGCCACGCTGAAGGTGGGTGCGGCGGGTCGGCCGGTGAATGCCAACTTGCGGACGATCGTCGGGCCTGCACCGTCACCGGCGCGCAACGTCGTCGCGATCCTTCCTGGCAGCGACCCGACGCTCAAGGCCCAGTACGTCGCGGTGGGCGCGCACAACGATCACATCGGACTCTCGCAGCCGGTGGATCACGACTCGGTGTGGGCGTACAACAACGTGATCCGTCCCATGGGCGCCGAAGCGTCGCCGCGTGCGCCGACGCCGGCCGAGGCCGCGCGCATCCAGGCCATCCGCGACAGTCTCGGGAAGATCCGCCCCTCGCATCCCGACTCGGTCTACAACGGCGCCGACGACGACGGCTCGGGCACGGTCACCGTGCTCGCCATCGCCGAGGCGCTCGCGAAGGCCAAGGTGAAGCCGAAGCGCTCCCTCCTCTTCGTGTGGCACACCGGCGAAGAGAGCGGGCTCTGGGGCTCGGCGTGGTTCACCGACCACCCCACGGTGTCACGCGACGCGATCGTGGCGCAGCTCAACATCGACATGGTGGGCCGCGGCAAGGTGAGCGACAGCACCGGCGGTGGCCCGGGCGGACCGAACCAGCTGCAGCTGATCGGCTCGCGCCGTCTCTCCACCGAGCTCGGCGATCTCGTCGAGAAGGTGAACACGACCGGCGGCCACGGCTTCACGTTCGACTATGCGCTCGACGCGGATGGGCACCCCGCCAACATCTACTGCCGCAGCGACCACTACATGTATGCGCGCTACGGCATTCCGGTGACCTTCTTCACCACCGGCGTCCATCAGGACT
>JBJMOZ010000068.1:0-4181 GCA_045803465.1 Gemmatimonadales bacterium
CTTCGGATATATCTGAGAGTCGTCGAGGCCTCGATGACCGCTTGACGATTTCTTGACTCGCCGCCGCGACAGTTTGTCCCTCTTCACATCTCCAGGGGGCATCATGTCCATCCGCGCATCACGAACCATCATCGCCGGAATCGTCGGGATCCTCACCGCTTGCAGCAGCGAGCCCACCGCGCCGGACCTCGCCGAGGCCCGGTCGCCGCTGCAGGACCGCGCCGCCGTCTACACGATCACCGTCCTGCCTACGCTCTGGGGCTACAGCGAGGTGCACGCCATCAACGACGCCGGCGACGCCGTCGGCCTGAGCCAGGTCGAGGGATTCCTCGGGCACCCCGTGCTCTGGCGTGACGGCGCCGTGCAGGATCTCGGTACGCTCGGCGGCAGCCAGGGAGGGGCCTCCGACGTCAATGCAAGCGGGCGCATAGTCGGCTCGGCACAGACGGCGACGGGCGAGTCTCGCGCCTTCCTGTGGAGCGACGGCGTGATGACCCAGCTTCCGTCACCTGGCGTGGCAAGCGCCGCCAATGCCCTCAACCCCGCCGGCGTCATCGTCGGCTACTACTCCGACGTACAGTTCCGCCAGCACGCGCTCCGCTGGGAGGGCGGCCAGTTCTCCGAACTGCCGACACTGGGCGGGTTCGAGAGTGAGGCGACGGGCATCGCACCCTCGGGCGACATCGTGGGATGGTCGCGGCTCGCCGATGGCCTCCGCCACGCCACGCTCTGGCGTGATGGGCAGCCCGTCGATCTCGGCACCCTGGGCACCGAAAGCTTCGCGCACGCCATCAGTCCATCGGGCATCGTGGTCGGACAGAGTGCCGACGCGTCCGGCTTCACCGCCTTCGCGTGGCGGAACGGGGACATGGCCGACGTGGGACCCGAGGACGCGGACATCGGCAGCGATGCTCTCGGCGTGAACGCGTCCGGGACCATCGTGGGCCGGACCCTCGACGCCGACGCGCTCAACGCCTTCGTCTGGGCGCACGGCACCATCACTCGGCTGCCCCGGCTGCCGGGAAGCACCTACGCCCGCGCGTTCGACGTCAACGCGCGGGGGGACGTGGCGGGCTACAGCCTGATCGGGGACATGGTGGGGGCGCGCCCGGTGATCTGGACCAGGCGTTGATGCGGCGGAACAGGGCCCTCGCCTAGCGAGCTTGCTCCTGATCGTACAACGCGCGAATCATGTCGCCATAACAGGGATGCCGTTCCATGGCGATCGTGTGCGCCGCCCAGCTCAGCGTGACGGCGGCCCCCTTCAACTGCTCCACGGAGAGATCCGGGAAGGTCTCACGCAGGGCCTCGATGCTCATGCCCCACAGGGCGCGCACCTCTCGCGGCGTGCGCCTGCGTGACTCCTCGGTCCACTCCGCCGGAAGCGGGTGCGCCTTCGGGAAGCCTACGGACGCGAGGTATTCCATCGCGTCCATCTCGGCCTGGGGCCCACCCCACTCGCGCACTGCGCGCAACGCCAGCGGCGTGTGTCGCAGCGAGGCTTCCGTGAAGCACTCCGCGAGCACTTCGGTGCAGACGCGCGCCTCGATCGACGGCAACCCGGCGAAGTGCCGGCAGATCGTCTGATAGGCGGCGGCGTAGTTGATCGAGATGTACGGGTCCGACGGCGCAAGAAACTGGTACGGCATCCACGCTCCTCATTGCGTGAGGGACTGCTGCTAGGCGCGGACGCGAGTCTACCCGGCGGCTCCCCCTGTGCCGCAACTGCCTCGGCCGAGGACGGCGCGAGGACAGTTTCTGAAATCTCCTTCATGATTCAGGGCCTCTCGAGATGCGAATGGGTGCGCCTTCAGGCGCACCCATTCGACATCACGCCGGCTGGAGCTGCCGCTCGAGCGCACCACGGGCGCGCGCCAGATGATGGTAGCTGTGCCGCACGGCGTGGTCCTCGAGCATGAACTGGCACGTGATCGGCGCATCGTAGTAGAGCGAGGCCTTCGCGGCGCTGTCGAGCTCCGCGTCACTGAAGGCACGGATCGCCGCAGCGGCCGCCGCGCTGTTGCGGCGCAGAAGCTCGAGCGCCTCGGCCTTCGTGACTCCCGCGTTCTCGCGCGCATGTCCCGCGTTCATCACGTGGATGTCGTCCATGGTCACGCCGGTGACCGGAGTGCCGGCCGCGAGCGTCTGGGCAAGCTGGATCTCGATCGGGTACACGCTGGCGACGTGATGCACGATGACGCCGATCGGCCGGCCGTCACGCGGGACGGGCGTGGCCCACTGCTCGTCGGTCAGGGTGCCCGCGAAGGTCGCGAGCGCCGCGGCGCCCTGTTCCAGGCGGGCGGCGAGTGCTTCGGAACGCTTGCTCATTGGTCGTCACTCCTCGTGCGGGTGCGTGGACGCACGTCCATTCGGCGTGCCCATGCATGATGCGCCGCTCCCGCCGCCCGGCCAATGACCGTGCGTCCCCATTTCTTGCCCGTGCGACCCGGGTCTAGAGCGACTTCAAGTACTCCACCAGGTCCTGCTTCTGCGCCGCATCGAGTCCGAGGCCCAACACCGCATCGTAGTGCTCGACCACGTCGCTCAGCGAGGCCGCGCTGCCGTCGTGGAAGTAGGGCGCATGCTGCCACAGCCCGCGGAGGGGCGTGGCGCGGTACGCCTTCGTCGTCGTCCGCGCGGCGTACGCCGGATCCATCCCCGTCTCGGCCGGCGCGTGCAGCACGCCCTGGTTCACGTCGCTGCGAATGGCGCCGACGTGGCACGACGCGCAGCGCCCGGCGCCGTCGAACACGGCCTGGCCCCGTGCCGCCGCCGCGGCGTCGAAGCTTCCCGCCGGTGGGCTCGGCGTCTGCAGGCTGAACTGGTAATCCCGCAATGCCTCGAGCTTCGGCGTGACCTCGTCGGGCGACTGCGTGATGGCGATGCCCAGCCGGCCGTCGCTGAAGTTGCCGTGCCCGTGCATCTGCGTCACGGCCACGTACGCATTCCAGTACGACACGGGCCCCTCGGCCGTGTACGTCTCCGCGTCGACGTTCGCGAGCCCATATGCCGGCGGCAGCACGATCGGCGTGTTGAGCCCGTCGATGTTGTAGCGCGGGTCGTACCTGCCTGGGCCCCACGACGTGTAGACGGCGCGCTGCGCCGCCGTGATGGCCGGGGAGAGCGCGACGATGGCGCCGGGGTCGAGGGTCGTGTTCGCGTGCCCGTCCTGCCGATGGCCGATGCCGGGCGCGAAGGAATTGTCCACGGTGGAGTGGCACAGCGCGCACGTGATGCCCACCCGCATCAGCGTGTCGCGGCCATCGACCGTCTCGACGGTGCCGCGCAGGCCCACCACCGCGTCCAGCTTGAGGAGCGCGATCGTCGTCGCCGGCGCGTCGAGATCCACCTGCCCGGCGGCGAGCGCATTGCGGAGGTCGGCGGGGAGCGCGTCCACGTCCACCTTGAGGCCGACCGCCAGGGCCGCGGCCGGCGACACGGCGCCCTGGATGACTTCGTGCATCCGCAGCGTGTCGGTCCAGAACTGTTCGTCGCCGAAGGTGTCGAGGCGGAAGATCTCCTGCCCGGTGGCGACCGGAACGGGTGTGGGGCCGTTGTCGATGACATCGTCGCCGCAGGCCCCCAGCAGGCCGGCGGCAAGCACGAGGAGAAGACGGCGGTGCATGGGCGTACCTCCCGGAGCGCGGGTGAATCAGAGGCTCGGCCGACGACCGGCCTGGCTCCACAGTGCGCGCCACGGGTTGATTTGTCAAGAATATCCTTGACTTATTTGACTTATGTCGGACTCTCCTTCATATATCGGCAACTCGATCACATTTCAGCGATTCGATGAGGAGTGGACATGGTGCCAGTCTTCGGCCGGCGGTTTCTGGAGACCACACGCGGACAAGTCGTTGCACTGCTGCGGAATGGGCCGCAGACGGTGGACGAGCTGGCCGCGGCACTTGGCCTGACCGACAACGCGGTCCGGGCACACGTGGCCACGCTCGAGCGGGATGGCATCGTCGGACAGCGCGGAGTGAGGCGAGGCGAGGGGGCGGGGAAGCCGGCAGCGGTCTATCGGCTCACTTCCGAGGCCGAGGCGATGTTCTCACGGGCCTATGCACCGGTTCTGGGGGCGATGCTGGAAGAACTCGTCACGGCGTTTCCGGAGGAGCAGCGCAAGGGGCTCCTTGCCGACGTGGGGCGGAGGCTCTCGATCGGGCTGATGCCACCGGCCG
>JBJMOZ010000206.1:0-4385 GCA_045803465.1 Gemmatimonadales bacterium
ATCTACATGATCCTGAAGCTGGTGGCTCCGCGCACCGCGGCCTCGGTCAAGGAGACGATCACCGGCAGGCCCGCCGTCTGAGCGTCGGGGATCCGAACGAAGAAGCGCCCGGACCGAGTGGTCCGGGCGCTTCCGTTTCACGCCGCGTCAGCGCGACGACGAGCTGTGCGCATGCACGATCCACCAGCCCTGGCCGCCGCGCCGCGGCGAGAGCACCACCGTCGCCCGTCCCACCCGCACCTGGTTCTGCTCCGTGCTGAACCAGCGATACTCCACCATGGCCCAGGCGAAGCCTTCGCGCACCGTCACTTCGCTCGTCGTGATGGCCGCCGAGCCGCCCGGCTCCACGCCAGCGAAGCGTGGCGTCGAGAGCCGGAGGGCGCCGTTGGCCACCACCGTCGAGGCCGGGGAGTAGAGCGAGTCGGCCGCGGGACCCTTGGGATCGCCGGTCACGGCGGCCTCGAGGATCGCCGAGACGTGCTGCTCTGCATCCGGATCCGCGAGCCGGGGTGCGGCGCTCGTCGCAGGCGCCGGCGAGCCGCATGAAGTGAGGGTGAGCGCGAGCAGGGCCATGCGCACGCTTCGCATCAGGGAGGTGCCGCAGGGGCGAGCTTCATCCGCTTGAGCCGCAGCGTGCCGTCGCCGAGGCCGATGTCGGCCTTGATCTGCACGGGAATGCGGCGCGCATCGTCGGTGATCCAGAGCCGCGCGTTCGCCTTGGGCTTGAACAGGCCGCTGGTGCCGATCACCGGTGCGAGGACGAGACAGGGCGCCTTGGTGCCGTCGGGCAGCTCGAGCGTCTCGCGGCGGAGCACGCGCACCACGAGCGGGTTCTTCCGGACGTCGTAGTAGCGGTAGTACTCGTACGTCTTCCCGACCTCCAGCGGCAGGGTGCGCACGAAGTAGAGGAAACTGACGTCGTCGAGCACATCGAGCGGCGTGGCATACACGGTGTCCTTGTCGGCGCGCGTGTAGATGCCATCCTCGGGATGCATCGAGAACTGGCGATTCTGGTTCTGCTTGGAATTGCGGAAGCGCTTCTCGAACCGACGGCTGACCAGCTTCTTGGGGTCGAGCCACGACTCGAGCGTGTCGTTGGCGTCGTAGACCAGCGAGCCGATGTCCACCAGCATCCTGATCTTCCACGTGAGGTGGCCGTCGACGGTGTCCGGCTCCACGACTTCCATGCGGGCGGAGCCGAAGCTGAGCAGGCCCAGCTTGACGGAGAACTCGAACCGTTCACCGGGGCCGAAGGGAAGTGGCGCCGGGGGGCGGACAGGCGCGATGGCGAGAAGGACCAGCGCGCCGATGAATGCGCGCATCAGGTGACGGGCTCGGGCTCCCGTTCGGCGCTCGCACGCGTGGACGGCGCGAGCGGCGGGAACCGGAATCCGCCGCGCGCCTTCCAGAGTGCCCGCGTCGCATCCCACGGCTCGACACGGGAGGAGCGCTGTCGCAGGTCGTGCCGCTCCACCGTCGGCACGGTCTCGACCTTTCGCGCCAGTCGGCCGATGCGGCCGATGAGCTCGGCATTGGCAGCCCAGCCCTCGAGCCGCAGCAGCTTGCCGTCGGCCTCCTTCATGGCGGTCTTCAGCGTCCCGAGGCGTATCGCCATGTAGCCCGACACGACGTCGTGCACGTTGCGAACGCCCACCCGGCTGCGCAGCAGCATCGGGGCCCAGCGACGCAGCATGCGATGCGGGCGCGACTCCTCGCCCTGCAGCACGCCCTCACCGACCACGAGGTCGGCGCCACTCTCGATGCGCCGCACCAGTTCGGGCAGGTACTGCGGCCCATGGGTGAAATCGGCGTGCATCACGATGGCACAGTCGCGCTTGGGGCGGTCGGTACGTTGGGCGGCATGCCGCAGCAGCCCCTCGACCGTGGAGGCATAGCCCAGCCGTCGCTCGCTTCGCAGGACCGTGAGCGGCAGCACGCGGCTGTAGGGCTGCAGGATCTCGGCGGTGGAATCGGTGGAGCCGTCGTCGCCGACGAGGAGCTGATACTCGCGGGGAAAGCCGGTGAACACCTGACGAATGCGCCACAGCAGGAGCCCGACGGTCGGGCCCTCGTCGTGGCTCGGGATGCACACGTAGATCATGTCCGCTCGGTGGCCATCATGAGTGAACGATATACCTCCGTGGTGCGCTCTGCCATCCTCTCGATCCCGTAGCCCGCGGCCGCACTCTGCGCGCGTCGGCCCAGGGCCGCAGCTTCGGCCGTGTTCACGAGGATGCGTTCGACCGCCGCGGCGAGAGGCGCCATCTCCCCTTGGGGCACGAGCACGCCGGCATCGGGCGCCAGCAGCTCCGGCACGCCGCCAACCGCGGTGGCCACGATGGGGCGGGCCAGTGCCATCGCGTCGATGAGCGTGGACCCGAGCCCCTCGGAAAGAGAGCACGAAACGACGAGTGTGGCATCGGCGAGGAGCGGGGCCACCGCATCCGTGTGACCCAGGAACCGCACGGTGTCGTGCACGCCGAGTTCGTGCGCCAACCGCTCGAGCGCACCTCGTTCAGGGCCGTCGCCTGCCACCACCCACCGCAATGCAGGCTGCGACGTCAAAAGCGCCGCGGCGGTGCGCAACAGCAGCGCGTGTCCCTTCTCGCGCGTGAGCGCGGCGACGTTCACCGCGACGGGCGTGTCTGCGGACCAGCCTAGTCGGGCACGCACGCCCGACGGCGTCACGCGTGCGAGCTCATCGAGGGGGACGCCGCTCGGGATGATCGTGACGCGCTCCGCCGCGACTCCCCCATCGCGCAGCGCGCCGGCCACCGCCGCCGAGATGGCGATGACGTGGTCCGCGCGCTGCCAGGTGCCGCCGGACCGCACGGGAAACGTGACGCGGCGCGTGGCGACCAGCGGGCTTGGGCGCGACCGCGCCAGCAGCGCGAGCCGGAGCGCGTGCGCGTCGTGCGCGTGGAGCAATGTGTCTGCGGCACGGGTCTGGCGTATAATGAAGAACAGGGCTCGCGGGTCGAGCCCGATATCCCACGGCACCTCGGTCACGGCGATGCCCGCCTCCCGTGCTTGGCGGGCGAGGACGGAGTGCCGTGCCGTGACGAGATGCTGAGGAACGCCGAGCCGGGCCAGCGCGCGCGTGAGCAGCCACACCTGCCGCTCGCCACCGCGCCACTCGCGGCCCGACGCGACGTGCAGAATGGGTCGCATCATGCGCGGCCCGCCGTCACCCGACCTCGCGGGAGGCAAGCGAATGATCCGGGCCGACACGCGTAGCCAACTGACCGCGCACGACCTGCAACTGCTGGTGCTGCTGATGAGCCGAGGCTCGGCCGTCGAGCGCCGGCGCGTCGAGCGGCGCCTCGAGGCCGAGGGGCCCGACGCGCTGCTCGACGCACCGGAAGTGCTCGAACGGCTGCTCGCGGTGCGCTCGCTGCTGGTGCCGTCGGATCACCTGTTCTTCTACGTGGTGGTGCGGCATGCGCTCCGGCGCTCGGGGCTCGAGGACCGCGACGTGGCCGACTACCTCGCGTCGCTCCTCATCGCGTTCGGGCAGCGGGACCGCGCGTGGCGCATCGACTGGAACGACGACCAGCGCCACCGCTACCTCGTCGACATCGTGCAGGACGCCGAGCAGAGTTCCGGCGACCGGCGCTTCAAGGTGTTCGCGCATCTCGGCAACTACGCGCTGTGGCTCGCGGGCGTGTTTCCCGACTATATCGCGGCGCGCCGGGTGCGCGGTGGTCCCGACCTTTCCTATTACGACACGCTCGGCAGCCGGGGCTACGGTGCCGCGTCGGATCACGCGCTCGCCGATGCGTACGGGCTCGAAGAGATCTTCCGGGTGGCGGCGGAGCGGTTTCCCGAGGTGCGCACGGCGCTCAACGAAGTGAGCGATCGCGTCTTCTTCGCCGGACGCTATCGGCAATAGGCCTCGCGCGCCGCTTCGACCAGCGCCACGAAGAGGCCGCGGTCGGGTGCATGCGGATCGGCGTGCATCTCCTCGGGATGCCACTGCACCGCCACCAGCCACGCGCCGTCCGTTCCCTCGAATGCCTCCACCAGCCCATCCGCCGCGTGCGCCGTCGCGACCAGACCCGACGCGAGGGTCCGCACGCCCTGATGATGGAATGAATTCACCCCGAGCTCGCATGCGCCGAGCGCATCCGCGGTGCGGGTGCCCGCGGCGAGCGCGACAGCGTGCGTGCGCACGTCGCGCCCGTCGGCGCGATCGTGCTGGACCGCGGACGGCCGCTCGGTCGGAAGGTCCTGCCACAGCACGCCGCCCATCGCGACGTTGACCAGCTGCAGCCCGCGACAGATGCCCAGCACCGGCAGGCCGCGCTCGCGTGCGGCGGTGAAGAGCGCGAACTCGAAGCGGTCGCGCGCCGGATCCACCGCGACGAGCTGCGCGGCGGGGTCCA
>JBJMOZ010000212.1:0-5587 GCA_045803465.1 Gemmatimonadales bacterium
GAGACACAGCCCCACCGGCTCTATCGTGCGCATGCCATTCCGGGCGAGGAGAAGCCGCTCATCGCCCGTCCGGTCGAGGTGCAGGACCTGTTCTGGACGGGTTATCAGAAGCCCGCGCTGATGCTGTCGGTGCTGCGCGACCAGGTCCTCGGCCGCGAGCGCTTCGAAGCGGCCTACCGCGACTACCTCCATGCGTGGGCCTTCAAGCACCCGACGCCGTCGGACTTCTTTCGCTTCATGCGCACCCATACCGGCGTGGACCTCGACTGGTTCTGGCACGACTGGGTCTACACCACGAGTCACCCCGACCAGGTGGTCGAGGCCATCACGGCGAGCGACTCGGGTTCGGCAGTGGTGATCGTGAACCGGGGCGAGATGCAGCTGCCGATCGCGCTGCGGCTCACGTACGGCGATGGCACCACGGCGGACGTGACGCTGCCGGTGGAGGCGTGGAACCTGGGCCGTCGCTTCACCTACCGGGTGAAGGACCGCCGCGTGGTCAAGGCGGAGGTGGATCCGTGGGGCTGGCGCGCGGCGGTGCCGACGGGCACGACGCGCTAGCTAATCGCGCCGTTTCGCGGCGAGGGCGCGAAAGCCGGCATACGGGCCATGGCCCACGATCCACGCCGGCACGACGCGATCGAGCAGCGCGACGCCGAGCGGAGCGAGCGCCGCGGCCTGGTAGGGGCCCATCTTCTTGCGAGTCACGAGCACCGGCGAAATGCGGCGCGCGGAGTTGAGCAGCGTCGAGTCCGTGCCGCCGCCCATGCGCCGGCGATAGAGCAGCGCGCGCTCCACCCACATGCGGGACGACGGCGCCCACGCGTCCGGAAAGTCGCGCAGCGCCTGCAACAGCACGAGCGCGTTCAAGGTCAGCAGGACTTCGCCCGAGCGACGGCGCCGGATCGACGGGTCCTGCAGGGCATCTTCGAGCGACTGGGGCAGCATCGATACCTCCTGCATGGGACTGCATGGCTCCCATGGAGTCTAGTGCCATACCGCGACATTCGCTGTCGACCGGAATGCCGGGCGGCCGGTCGGGCGTGAACCTTGCCTCACATGATCCACCGGGCCACAGACATCACTTCAGGGGAGAGCCGACGTGAGATCCAGATCGTTCCTGATGGCGGCCGCGATCGCGGTTGCCGCCGCCCTCTCGGCGCCGAGCACGGCGGTGGCGCAGACGGGACGCGAACTCGTCTGCGAGAGCCTGAGCGGCAAGTTCGACTACTGCTCGGCCGCCACGCGCGGCACGGTGCGCCTCGTGCGCCAGATGTCCGACACCAAGTGCATCCTCGACCGGACCTGGGGCTTCGATGAGCGGGGTGTCTGGGTGGATCGCGGTTGTCGCGGGCGTTTCGCCCTCGGCGGCAACGGCGGCGGTGGCTGGCAGTCCGGCGAGAACGGCCGCCAGCTTCGGTGCGAGAGCCAGGGCAACCAGTATGAGTTCTGCCGCATCAGCACGCGCGGCGACGTGCGCCTGCGCCGCCAGCTCTCGAGGGATCCCTGTGTCGCCGGCCGCACGTGGGGTTTCCAGCGGGACGGCATCTGGGTGGCGGACGGCTGCCGCGCGGAGTTCGAGGTGGGCTACTACAACGCCTCGTGGGAGAACGGCCAGCGACTGGTGACCTGCGAGAGCGAGGACAACGACTATCGTCGCTGCCGCACCTGGACGTACGGCGAGGTGCGCGTGGCGCGAAACCTGTCCCAGCGCCGCTGTCGACAGGGCACCAATTGGGGCTACGACAACAACGGCATCTGGGTCGATGATGGCTGTCGCGCTGTCTTCGCCGTGGGCAGCGACCAGAACGGCGGCGGGTGGGGCCAGTATCCCGGCGGTGGCGGGACCGGGGGCAACGGGAGCTCCTGGGAGCAGGCGAAGCTCCAGGCTGCGGCGAGCTGCACCGACCTGACGAAGCAGCGCGGATTCCGCAACGTCCTGGCGCAGGGCACCGAGCGGCGCTACAACGGGGACGTCGCGGTGCGCCTGGACGGCACCCTCGGCTCGAGTCGCTACAAGGTGAGCTGCCTCTACCACGTCGATCGCCGTCGCGGCGAGATCGTCGGGCAGGATCGCTACTAGGGTCGGCCGCCGAGCTGGCTCAGCACGTAGATCAGGAGGCCGGCGAGCCCGCCCACCAGCGTGCCGTTGAGCCGGATGAACTGCAGGTCGCGTCCGACCGCCAGCTCGATGCGGTCGGACGCGAGCTTTGGATCCCACTGCTTGACCGTGTCGGCGATGAGGTCGCCGACTTCATGCCGGTGCTGCTCCAGCACGCCGGCGATGAAGTTGGTGAGGAAGTCGTCGAGCTCCGCCAGTCGCTCCTCGTTCGCCAGCATCGACTCGCCCACGCCCATGATCCCCCGCTCGATGGGGTGCAGGATGTCGGCCTTCGGCTCCGCCGAGAACTTCTCGGCGGCGCGGCGGGTGCGATCCCACAGCGACGCGGCGAACTCGTTCACCATGGGGTGCTCGAGCAGATTGTCCTTCCACTGCTCGGTGCGCGCGATCATCTCGGGCGAGTGGCGCAGCCGCTCGACGAAGTTGTCGAACGCCGCGTCGAACTGCCGCCGCAGCGGGTGCGCGCGGTCGGCGTAGACCTCCTCGATCATCCGCTCGGCGCCGTCGATGACCCGCTGGTGGAACACCTCGTCCACCACCGGCGGCACCCACCACGGGCTCTCCTCGCGGATCTTCTCGCGAATGAGCTCCCGGTTCTTCGACACCGCCACCCGCACCAGCACGAGCGCCTCGTCGAGCAGCTGCTGGTGACGGTCGTCCTTCGTGGCCGCCGAGAGCACGTTGCCCAGCACCGGCGCCAGCTGCATGTGCTGCAGGCGCGCGACCGCGCTCTCGCGGATCAGCTCGCGCACCTCGCCCTCGGGCATGTTCTTCACGGCCTGCGCCACGCCCACCGCCACGTGCCGTGCGAGGCGCTCCGCGTGCAGCGGGTCGCTCATCCAGCGCGCGATGCGCTCGGCGAGCCGCATCGAGCGCAGCTTGGCCGACAGCACGTCGCGCGCGAGGAAGTGATTCTGCACGAACCCGCCGAGGATGCGGCCGATGCGATCCTTCTGGGTCGGGATGATCGCGGTGTGTGGAATGGGGAGGCCCATCGGCCGCCGGAACAGGGCCGTCACCGCGAACCAGTCCGCGATGCCACCCACCAGCGATGCCTCGGCGGTGGCCCGCACATAGCCCATCCACGGATACGTGGCCTCGAGCAGCCGGGCGATCAGGAAGATGACCCCGGCCACCACCAGCAGGCCGGTGGCGACGCGGCGCATCGACGCCAGCTCGGCGCGCCGGGTGGCATCGTCCTTCCGTTGGACAGGGTTGGTCGCGGGGGCGGTGTCCGAAGTCGACATTGGCTGAAGGAATCATAGCGGGCGGCGGCCCCGGGAGAATCCTCCCGCAACCTTCCTCCCGCCGGTGCCGTAATGGCTTCGGTCGTCCACGTCCACCCGTTGGGGAGGCCCCGCATGCGCTGCACGCTCCGTCCGACCCTGTCGCTCGCCCTGCTCGCCATCGCCTCATCACCCGTCATCGCCCAGTCACCCCCGCTCGTGCTGCCGCGCGAGAGCCCGGCGGCCGTGGTCAGCCAGACCGTGGGCCTGGCCGACTTCCAGGTGAGCTACAGCCGGCCCGCGGTGAATGGGCGCAAGGTCTGGGGCGAGCTCGTGCCGTTCGGCGAGGTATGGCGCGCCGGTGCGAACGAGAACACGGTGCTGGCCGTCACGGCGCCATTCACCGTCGGGGGCACGAAGCTGCCGGCGGGCCGCTACGGCCTGCACATGATCCCGACGGCGACGACGTGGACCGTCATCGTGAACCGCCAGGCCAACGCGTGGGGCAGCTTCCGGTACAATCCCGCCGAGGACGCGGTGCGCTTCACCGTCACGCCGAAGCCCACCGACATGACCGAGCGCCTGCAGTACACCTTCGACGACCTGCGCGACGACGGCGTCACGCTCACGCTCCGCTGGGAGAAGCTCGCCGTCCCGATCGCGCTCGCCTTCGAGCCCGACCAGGTGGTGCTTGACAGCCTCACCACGCAGCTGCGCGGCATCCCGCAGTTCTTCCCCGACGGCTGGGGCAACGCGGCGACGTGGGCCGTGCAGCACGGCCATCTCGCCGAGGCATCGGCGTGGGCCGACAGCGCCATCAAGATCCAGCCACGCTATGACGCCCTCAGCGTGAAGGCGACGGTCCTCGCGCGCCAGGGCGACGCTGCCGGCGCCGACAGCCTGCGCCGGCGCGCGCTCGCCATCGCGAACGAGCAGCAGCTGAACGTCGCCGGCTACCAGCTGCTTGGCGCGAAGAAGGTCGACGAGGCCATCGCGCTGTTCCAGCGCAATGCCAAGGCGCATCCGGACTCGTGGAACGTCTGGGACAGCCTCGCTGAAGCGTACGCCGTCAAGGGCGACAAGAAGCTCGCCGCCGCGAATTACAAGAAGGCGGCCGCCATGACCAGCGACGAGACCCAGAAGGACCGGATCGCGAAGGCCATCGCCGCGCTCGAGTGACGCTTGCCCTGCGCGGGTCGGGCGGGAAGATTTGGCCCGCCCCCCTCGCGCCCGGAGTCCGAAGTCATGGAACGTCGCCTGTTCATCCGTCATACGGCAGCAGCGGCTGCGTCCGTCGGCATCCTGAAGCTGGTGGTCGCGTGCCGCCCCACCGGCGACGCACCGGCCGCCTCGCCGGCCGATCGCTCGCTCGGCGACGTGCGCGACCGCTTCTTCCTCCGCTCGCTCGAACTCTATCCCACCACCGCGAGCTACCTCGGGGGCGATGGGTATAGCGCGTCGCTCGCCGCCATCAACGGCACGCTGCGCGATCCGAGCCCCGCCGGGGTGAATGCCGAAGTGGAGTTCTACCGCGGCATCAAGGGCGAGCTCGGGAAGGTGAATCGTGCCGCGCTCTCGCCCGATCGTCGCGTGGACCACGACCTGCTTGGCGCGCAGCTCGACTTCATGCTGCACCAGCTCGCCGACCTCCGCTATCAGGAGCGCGCCATCGATACCTACGTCGCCGAGCCGTTCCGGGGCGTCGATTGGCAGATCCAGCAGATGCAGGATGCCGGTGGCGGCAAGCTCGGCACCGAGGAGGAATGGGACCTCGTCCTGCGGCGCGTGGAGGCCGTGCCCGGATTTCTCGAGAGTGCGCGTGCCCAGCTGCAGGCCGGCATCGCCTCCGGCAACGTGCCCGACTGGCGCATGGTGGAGCGCGATGGCATCAAGGGTTCCGCGTCAAATGCCGAGTACTTCCGGAAGACGCTGCTCGCCACCGCCACGCCGTTCGTGGGCGACCGGCCGTTCGCGAATCAGCTTCTCACGCGACTCGGCCAGGCCGGCGAGGCCGCCGCCAAGGCCTGGGATGAATTCGCGGCGTGGCTCGGCAAGAGCTACGACGTGGCGAAGAAGGAGGATCACTTCGTCCTCGGCGAGGCCGAATACGGATGGCGACTGAAGAACTGCCTGCGCGTGAATCGCTCCGTCGCTGAGCTCTGGGACTACGGCGCGCAGCAGGTGGAGCTGTACGAACGGCGCATCTTCGCAGCCGCCGAGCGCGTGGCGAAGGAGGGAA
>JBJMOZ010000214.1:0-13706 GCA_045803465.1 Gemmatimonadales bacterium
CCGCCCTGCCCTCGCTGCTTCTGGCGCTGGCGCCGACGCGCCGGCCCAAGAGCGGCGAGTCGCGACCCAAGGCCGAGCGTCCGGGCTCGACCCGCCAGCCCAGCGCCGAGGCTCGTCGGCCCGACCGAGGCCAGGATCGGCCCGCCGCTTCCGACCGCAGCCGCCCACCTGCTCGGAGCACTGGCGAACCCGAGCTCAAGCGTCGCAAGCCCTGACGCCACGGCGGGCATCCGAAGCCCGCCGTTTCATTGCCCTGCCGTTACTTTCCCCGTTCCTCTTCCAGCGACCCATGCGCCCAGTCCTGTTCACGTGCCTTGCTCTCGCCGCGGCCATGCCGCTGGCGGCCCAGTCCACCCGTGCCGCCCAGTCGGCCGTCGCCACGATCACCGAGGCGGACGTCCGCCGGCGGATCGGGATCATCGCCCATGACTCGATGGGAGGTCGCGATACACCCAGCCGGGGCCTCGACCTCACAGCACAGTACGTAGCGGACGAGTTCCGGCGTTTCGGGCTCCAGCCCGGCGGCGATGGCGGCACCTTCCTGCAGCACTATTCGATCACGAAGTGGCAGATGGATACGGCCGGGTCCTCGGTGACCTTCTCGGCGGGCAACACCACCTCGACGGCGTCCTTCGCCTCGGCCGCTCGCCTTGCCGGCGGCACCGTTCCCACGGGCTCGATCAACGCTCCGGTCCTGTTGATCGCGGGCAAGCCGGACCCGAAGAGCCTGGCCACGGCCCCGATCAAGGGTCGCATGGTCGTGCTGGCCCTGCCGTCCGGCACCACGCTCGATCGCGAGTCCCAGGCGGCGATCGCGGCCGGCAATCCCGCCGCCGTGATCTCGCTCGCCGGCGGCGACTCGGCCGCCTACGCGGAGCGGGTGAGGAGTCGGCTCCGGCCGCGCATCGAATCCAGCGGCGACGCCCCACGGCCGCTCGCGGTGGAAGTGCACGAGGCGGCTGTCCGTCCGGCGCTCACGGCGTCCGGCATCGACCTCGATGCCTCGCGTGGCTCCGCGACGCCCATCGTGCGCGAGGTGTCGGGACTCACCGGCGGCGTGACCATCAAGGAGACGAAGCTCAGCGAACTGACCGCACCGAACACGGTGGGCATCCTGCGCGGCTCGGACCCGAAGCTGCGGGACGAGTACGTGGTGTTCTCGGCGCACATGGACCACGTCGGCATCTCGGCCAATGGCCGCTGCACCGCGATGGGCGCCGACAGCATCTGCAACGGCGCCGACGACGACGCATCGGGCACGATCGGCGTGGTCGAGCTGGCCGAGGCCTTCTCGCGCAAGGGCGTGAAGCCGAAGCGCTCGATCATCTTCCTGACGGTGAGCGGCGAGGAGGGCGGCCTGCGCGGCAGCCGCTACTACTCCGAGCATCCCTCGGTGCCGATCGAGCAGATCGTGGCGGACGTCAACATCGACATGATCGGCCGCAACTGGCCCGACACCATCGTCGCGATCGGCCGCGAGCACTCGGACCTCGGCACGACGCTCGACCGCGTCGCGGCGGCGCACCCCGAGCTCAAGATGGCCGTCATCGACGACAAGTGGCCGCAGGAGCGCTTCTACTTCCGCTCCGACCACTACAACTTCGCGCGCAAGGGCGTGCCGATCATCTTCTTCTTCAACGGCGTGCACGAGGACTACCACAAGCCCTCGGACGATCCGGCGAAGATCGACGCGGAGAAGGAGAGCCGCATCGTGAAGATGCTCTTCTGGCTCGGTCTCGAGATCGCGAACGCGCCGGCGCGGCCGAAGTGGAACGAGGCGAGCTACAAGGACATCGTGGCGAGCGCGAGGTAGACCGGCTCATGGCCGACACCGCCGCATCGCTCGCCGAGTTCAACGCCTTCCGCTCGAGGATGAACGACATCATCCTCGGCGCCGGCAACCTCACCATCAACCGCTTCTTCCGCCTCGACGGCCAGGCGTACGAGGCGGGCGCGCTCGGCGTGAAGACGAAGGAGATGCTCGGGTTGGTGTCGAGCCTGGTGTTGCGATGCGACGATTGCATCACCTACCACGTCGTGCGCTGCCATGAGGAGGGGACGACGCGCGAGGAGTTCCTGGAGATCTTCTCGGTGGGCCTGATCGTGGGCGGGAGCATCGTGATCCCGCACCTGCGCCGCGCGATGGCGCGGCTGGAGGAGCTGGAGGCGGCGAAGACCGGCTGACTCAGCCTTCTTCGGCCGGTACGATCACCGGCGCCGCGGTCCGGGCCAGCAGCACCCCTGAAATGATGAGCGCGCCGCCCGCGAGATGCACGAGGCCGGGGCGCTCCTTCAGCATGATGGTGGCGATCGTGGTCGCCACGAATGGCGTGAGCAGCGACACCAGCGCCGTGCGCGACGCACCCAGGGCCTGCACCGCGAGACTCCACAGCACGTAGGCCGCGACCAGCGAGAGCAGCGTGGCGTAGCCGAGTGCCGCCCAGGCGGCCGTCGAGATGTCGGCCCAGGGCAGCACCATGAGACCGGGCACCCCCAGCGCCACGAGACCCGGGGTGCCGAGGATCATGCACCACGCCGTCAGCTCGAGCGGCGGCAGCCCGATGCCGCTCATCTGCCGGAGTCCCAGCGTGTAGACGGCCCAGCACACCACCGCGCCCAGCATCAGCACGTCGCCCAGATGGCCCCCGCCCAGCGAGCCGCCCCGCGCCACGACCACCAGCAGCACCCCGGCCGACGCCACCACCAGCCCCAGGACGCCGCGTCGCGAGACGGTCTCCATGCCCATGAGCCCCGCGCCGACCGTCACCACGGTGGGCATGCTGGCGAGGATGAGGGCGCTGTTCGTGGCGCTGGTCAGCGCCAGCCCGTGGATGAAGAGCAGCTGATAGAGCGTGTTCCCGATCAGGCCCAGGGCGAGCAGCCGCCCGAAATTGCCCCTGGGCAGATGCAGCCGGCCCTCCCGCTTCAGGATGAGCAGTCCGAGCAGCACCGAGCCGATCGCGAACCGGATCGCGGTGAACGGCAGCGGCGGGATCTCGGCCAGCGCGATCTTGCTGGCGGTGAAGTTGCCGCCCCAGAACAGGACGACGAGCAGGAGGCCGATCATGGGGGACATTAGGGGTGAGAAGATAAGGCGAGGCGCCTATATTTGCGGGCTATGTCCCAAGCCCGCATCCGCAATTTCTGCATCGTCGCGCACATCGACCACGGGAAGTCCACCCTGGCCGACCGGCTCATCGAGCAGACCGGCACCATCGAGAAGCGCCAGATGCGCGAACAGGTCCTGGACACCCTGGACCTCGAGCGCGAGCGCGGCATCACGATCAAGCTGAACGCCGTCCGGATGCTGTATACGGCCAGGGACGGCATCGAGTACGAGCTCAACCTGATCGACACCCCCGGTCACGTCGACTTCACGTACGAGGTGTCCCGCTCGCTCGCGGCTTGCGAGGGGGCGATCCTGGTGGTGGACGCCTCCCAGGGCATCCAGGCTCAGACTCTGTCCAACCTCTTTCTTGCCATGGATGCGGGGCTCGAGATCATCCCGGTCCTCAACAAGATCGACCTGCCCGGCGCCGAGCCCGAGAAGCGCGCCAGGGAGATCATGGACCTGATCGGGGCGAAGCGGGAAGAGATCCTCGCCGTGTCGGCGAAGGAGGGCACCGGCGTGCCCGAGCTGCTCGAGGCGCTGGTGGCGCGGGTGCCGCCGCCGAAGGGCAAGGAGGACGCTCCGCTCCGTGCGCTGATCTTCGATTCGTACTTCGACCGGTACCGCGGCGCCATCGCGAGCATCCGCGTGGTGGATGGCGTGGTGAAGAAGGGCATGCAGGTGTCGTTCGGCTCGCATCCCGAGGATGTCTACCCGGTGGACGAGGTGGGCTTCCGCCAGCTGGGCCTCCGCCCGGCCGACCAGCTCGAGGCGGGCGAGGTGGGCTACCTCGTGGCCAACCTGCGCGACGTGCGCGACACGCGCGTCGGCGACACGGTGCTCGACGCCGCCAACCGCGCCACCGAGCTGCTGCCCGGCTACCGCGAAGTGAAGTCGATGGTCTTCGCCGGCGTGTACCCCACCGACAGCGACCAGTACGAGGCACTGCGCGACGCGCTCGAGAAGCTGAGCCTCAACGACGGCAGCCTGCACTACGAGCCCGAGAGCTCCACCGCCCTCGGCTTCGGGTTCCGCTGCGGCTACCTGGGCCTGCTGCACCTCGAGATCGTGCAGGAGCGGCTCGAGCGCGAGTTCAACCTCGACCTGATCACGACCGTTCCCACGGTGGAGTACCACGTGTACCTCACCGACGGCACGATGACGCTGCTCGAGAACCCGACCAAGCTGCCCGACACCACGCTGATCGACCGCATCGAGGAGCCGTACGTGAAGGCGCGCATCATGGCGCCGGCCGAGTACATCGGCGGCATCATGAAGCTGGGGCAGGAGCGCCGCGGCATCTACAACGGCATGCAGTACCTCGACACGCAGCGCGTGGAGTTCGACTTCGAGTTCCCGCTGGGCGAGATCGTGCTCGACTTCTACGACCGGCTCAAGAGCATCTCCCGCGGCTACGCCTCGCTCGACTACGAGGTGAGCGACTTCCGCGAGTCGAAGCTGGTGAAGCTCGACATGCTCATCAACGGCGACCAGGTCGACGCCTTCAGCGTCATCATCCACGCCGAGAAGGCCTACGAGTGGGGCCGGAAGGTGGCGGAGAAGCTGAAGGAGCTGATCCCGCGCCAGCTCTTCACGGTGGCCATCCAGGCGGCGATCGGCAACAAGATCGTCGCGCGCGAGACCATCTCCGCCTTCCGCAAGGACGTGCTCGCCAAGTGCTACGGCGGCGACGTGTCGCGCAAGCGCAAGCTCCTCGAGAAGCAGAAGGAGGGGAAGAAGCGCATGAAGCAGATCGGCTCGGTGGAGATCCCGCAGGAGGCGTTCCTGGCGGTCATGCAGGTGGAGTAGCCCGCTGGCCACCGTCCTGCGCCTTCCCAACCATCTCGGCGACCTCGTGCTGGCGCTGCCCGCGCTCGAGGCGTCGGGCGCAGCGACGGTGGTGGCGCGCCCGTTCCTGTTGCCGCTCGTGGAGCTGGCGGGATTCCGGGGCACGATGGTACCGGTCGATCGTGGTGCCGGGGGCATCCTCGCCGCCGCGAACCGGCTTCGTGCCGCACGATACGATCGCGGCATCCTGCTCACGCCCTCACTCTCGTCCGCCGTGGTGTTCGCCCTGGGCGGCGTCGCGGCCCGGCGCGGTACCGCGACCGACGGACGCCGTGTGCTGCTCACCGACGCCATCGAGGCGCCGTTGCCGACCGCGCAACATCGCGCCAGCCTCTACCACACGCTGGTGACGGGCGAGGCGCCAGTCGCGCCGCCGGTGCCCCATCTGGCCATCGATGCCGCGTTGCATGAACGCTGGTGTGCGCTGGCCGGCCCGCACGGCGAGGGCGCCATCGGCCTCTTTCCCGGCAGCAACGCGTCGTCCCGGCGATGGGCCTCGGAGCGCTTCGCCGAGGTGGCGCGCCGGCTCGCCGAGGGCGGGCACCGGGTCATCGTGTTCGGCGGCCCCGGCGAGGAGGCGCGCTCCCGCCGCGTGGCCGGCGACGTGGCGCTCGACCTGGGCGGACGCACCGACCTGCCGACCCTCGCCGCCGGGCTCGCGTCATGTCGGCTCGTCGTCAGCAACGACAGCGGCCCGATGCATCTCGCCGCCGCCGCCGGCACGACGGTAGTGGCCATCTGGGGCGCCGGCGAACCGCGGGAGACAGGGCCGCTCGGCGCCGGACACCGGATCGTGCGCCACGCGTCCCTGCCCTGCATCGCCTGCCGACACAACGTCTGCCCCCGGCACGGCCCGGGCACTTACCTTCCTGACGCGGATCGGGAGTGCCTGGCGCTCGTGACGGTGGACGCGGTGCTGGCAGCGGTGGAATCTGTCCTGCGGGACCACGGGGGGCGGTGATGCGCTACGTGCTCGGGATCGACATCGGCGGCACGAACGTGGTCGCCGGCTGCGTGTCGGAGGACGGCGCGGTGCTGCACGGCCTTCGCAGCGAGCCCACCGTCGCCGAGAAGGGCGCGGACGACGTCATCGAGCGGATCCTCCGCCTCGCGCACGCCGCGATGGACGAGACGCGCGCCATCGACAAGGCGGCCGAGATCGTCGGCGTGGGCATGGGCGCACCGGGCCCCCTCGATACCCGCCGCGGCATCGTGCTGCTGACGCCGAACCTCGGCTGGCGCAACATGCCCTTGCGAGAGCGCGTGGGCGGCCCGCTCGGCCTGCCGGCCGCGCTCGACAACGACGCCAACTGCGCGGCACTCGGCGAGTGGTGGATGGGCGCTGCGCGCGGCGCACGCACCGCGCTCGGCGTCACGATCGGCACGGGCATCGGAGGCGGCATCATCGTCGATGGCCGCCTCTTTCACGGCGCCTCCGACTGCGCCGGCGAGATCGGGCACATCACCATCGACACGTCGGGACGGCGCTGCAAGTGCGGCAACTACGGCTGCCTCGAAGCGTACGCGTCGGGGCCCGCCATCGCGAGCCGCGCCGTAGAGGCCGTGGAATCGGGCGCACCGAGCCGCCTGGCCGACTTCGCCGGCGGCGACCTGGCGCGCGTGACGGCGCAGACGGTGTACGAGGCGGCAAGTCACGGCGACGACCTGGCGCGCGAGGTCGTGAGCGACACCGCCAAGTATCTCGGCGCCGGCATCGCCAACCTGGTGAACGTGCTCAACCCCGAGATCGTGGTGGTGTGCGGCGGCGTGACGCTCGCGGGCGAGTGGCTCTTCGGGCCGCTGCGGCGCGAGGTGGCACGCCGCGCATTCCGGCCCGCGGTGGATGCGTGCCGCATCGTGCCGGGCGCGCTGGTCGGATCCGCGGGCGTGTACGGCGCCGCCTGCGCGTTCCTGCAGCAGCGCGATGCGTAAGGTCGGCGTCGTCGGATCGCTGGTCTGGGACGTCATCCACGGCCGCGACCCTCGCACGGCGCCCGTGGAGGAGTGGGGCGGCATCGCCTACGCGCTCTCGAGCCTCGATGCGCACCTGCCGGAGGGCTGGGAGATCGTACCGCTCATCAAGGTGGGCAGCGACCTGCACGCGCCCGCCGAACGGTTCCTGCGCTCGCTGACGCGCCTGGCGCCGGGTGCGCGACCAGTGGAAGTGCCGGTGCCGAACAACCGGGTGGTGCTGCGCTACGAGTCGAGCGACCGGCGTTGCGAGCGGATGAGCGGCGGCGTGCCGGGCTGGACCTGGCCCGAGCTGGGGCCGATGGTGCGGGACCTGGACGCGCTGTACATCAACTTCATCTCGGGCTTCGAGCTCTCCCTCGGCACCGCCGAAGCGCTCCGGCACGGGTTTGCCGGGCCGATCTATGCCGACCTGCACAGCCTCTTTCTCGGGATGCAGCAGGACGGCACGCGCATGCTGCGACCGCTGCCACACGCCGCGGCCTGGTTTCGCTGCTTCGACTTCGTGCAGGTGAACGAGGACGAGATGCGGCAGCTCGCGGATGAGCCGATGGCGGTGGCCGCCGTCGCGATGGCCGAGGGGGTGCGAGTGCTCACGGTCACGCTCGGACCGAGGGGCGCGGCGTACTTCACGGCCGATGCGGATCCGGTGATCGATCGAGGAACGCCCGTGTCGTCCGGACGACCGGTGCGCACGAGCCTCGTGTCGGGCAGGCACGTCGACGAGCCCGATCCGACCGGCTGCGGGGATGTGTTCGGGGCGGCGCTGTTCGGGCGCCTGCTGGCGCGGGAGTCCGTGGAAGGCGCGCTGCGCGACGCGAACGAGGCGGCGGCGCGGAACGCGGGGTTCAGGGGCGCGGACGGTCTCGCGCGGCACCTTCGGGGAGAGCTGGTGACACCATGAGTCGCATCGTGGACATTCCGGCGCAGTTCGACGACCGCGGCTTCGAGCAGTTCGTGGCCGGTATCGGCGCGTGGCCACCCGAGGAGCGCCTGTTCTTCGATGCACGAGGCGTGCAGTGGTCCACGCCATCCTCGATCCTCGGACTGCTCACGGCAGGCCAGTCCATCCGGGAGGACAAGGGGGAGAAACCCCTGCTCGCGATCCCGGCCAACGACGACGTGCGCAGCTACTGGTCCCGGATGCGCTTCTTCGAGCATGCGGCCGACCTGTTCGAGCTGCACGGCAAGCTCCCGCGACCGCATCGCGGCGCCCGTCATTCCGACACGCTGCTCGAGATCACGCCGGTCCGGGCCAGCGAGGACGTGCACGACGTGGTCGGGGGTATACAGGAGGGAGCCCAACGCATCCTGACCGGCGAGCTCGGTCTCGAGGCGAAGGCGACGATGGGATTCGCCATGGCACTTTCCGAGTCGTGCCAGAATATTGTGGAGCACGCCGGCACGGGTGGATGGGTCGCCGTGCAGACGTATCACTATCGCCGCCGTCTGGGTCGTCGGGTGGCCGTCATCGCGGTGAGCGATGCCGGCGTCGGGTTCCGCCGTTCCCTCGAAGCCACGCAGGCGAAACGCTTCGGCGACCGCTGGCGCGACGGCACCGCCCTCGAGGCGGCGCTGGTGCAAGGCGTGAGCCGCTTCCGCGACCCCGGACGCGGGCAGGGATTTGCGGGCATCAAGCGTTACCTTCAACGCTGGCATGGCAAGATCAGTGTCCGGAGCGGCACCGCGCGGCTCGCGATCGTTCCCACGTGGGACGACGACGTGCCGCTGGTGGAGAACCTCTGTTTCTTCCCCGGTTCGCAGTTGCAGGTGACGATCCCGTCCGAGGATACCGCCGCCGAATGATCGTGCACATCAACGTCGCCCGCGTGCTGCGCGAGGCGCTCGCCACCCCGTATCGGATCCTGGTCACCAGGGCGACCGGGGCACTGGTGCGCGATCGAATCGAGCTCAAGCTGACCCAGTACAACTGCCATGCCGCCGTGCTGGACTTCCGCGAGGTGGACCTGCTCGACCTCAGTTGCGCCGACGAGGTGGTCGCGAAGCTGCTGCGCAGCGGCCAGGCCAAGTTCGTCGCCATCGCCGGCCTGCACGAGGACCTGCGCGAGCAGGTGCACGAAGTGCTCGAGCCGCAGCACCTCGCCGTGACCGTGGTGAACGACGATGCGGCGCCGGAGCTGCTGGGCTCGGTGAGCGAGGACTCCCGGCTCGCGTTCCTCGAGCTGCAGACGGCGGGTGGCACCGGCGAGGAGCTCGCCCGGCGGCTCGACTGGCCGGCCGAGCGTGCGGCATCGGCCCTGGAAGCGCTCGCGGCACAGCGGCTGGTGCGCCACGACGACGATGGCTTCACCCTCATCCCCTTCGCATGACGCGCCGCCCCGGCCCTTCGACGATCGCGATCCACGGCACGCCGCACCGCCAGCCCGACTGGACACCGGTGGTGCCTCCCCTCCTCCAGACGGCGACGTTCACCAATCCCGTCGGCTCCACCGACGAGGTGCTCTACACGCGTTACGGGAACAACCCGAACCAGACGAGCATCGCGCGGAAGTATGCCCTGCTCGAGGGCGCGGAAGAGGGACTGTTCCTGTCGAGCGGCATGGGCGCGACGGCGCTGGCGCACCTCGCGGTGCTGCGCCCCGGGGACCACCTGCTGTCGAGCTCGTGGATCTACGGCGGCACCCGGACGCTCTTCGACGAGGAGTTCGGCAAGTTCGGGGTGGAGGTCACCTACGTGAGCCCGATCGAGCCGCGCTCCTGGAAGAAGGCCGTGCGGAAGAACACCCGCGCCCTCTTCGTCGAGACGCCGATCAACCCGCTGCTGCGCATCGTGGACCTCTCGCCCATGGCGCGCGTGGCGAAGGACGAGGGCATCGCGCTGCTGGTGGACGCCACCTTCGCGAGCCCGATCAACTTCCGCCCGCTCGAGCACGGCGCCGACGTGGTCATCACGAGCGCCACGAAGTACCTGAACGGCCACAGCGACGTGATCGCCGGGGCCGTCGCGGGCTCCGCGCCGTTCATCGACGAGGTGACGCGGCTGATGAAGCTCTGGGGCCAGTCCCTCGACCCGCACTCGGCGTGGCTCATCGAGCGCGGCATGCGCACCCTCGCGGTGCGGATGCAGCGCCACAACGAGAACGGGCTCGCCGTGGCGAAGTGGGCTGAAGGACACCGGGCCATCTCGAAGGTGCACTACCCGGGCCTCACGTCGCACCCCGACCACGGCCTCGCCGCCAAGGTGCTCGGCGGGTTCGGTGGCATGGTGGGTCTCGAGCTCGCCGGCGGGCCGATCGAGGCCGAGCGAGTGCTGTCGCGGCTGCAGCTGGTGGCGCACGCGCCCAGCCTCGCGGGCGTGGAGAGTCTCGTGTCGGAGCCGCGGCTCACCTCGCACAAGGCCCTCGGCCCGGACGGACGCGCCGCGATGGGCATCCCCGACGGATTCATCCGCCTCAGTTGCGGCATCGAGGACGCGGCCGACATCATCGCGGATCTCGAGCAGGCACTGGGGGAATGAGGTGATCCGACTCACCCGCGTGCAGAAGGCCTACCCGAACGGCGCGATGGCCCTCAGGAACGTCTCCTTCGAAGTGCAGAAGGGGGAGTTCGTGTTCCTCACGGGCCACTCGGGCGCCGGGAAATCCACCATCCTCAAGCTGCTCTTCGCCGAGCAGCGCCCCAGCGCGGGCGAGGTGCGGGTGGCCAGCTTCGCCGTGCACGGCATGCCGCAGTCGGACGTGCCGAAGCTCCGCCGGAAGCTCGGCGTCGTGTTCCAGGACTTCCGCCTGCTCGAGGATCGCACGACCACCGAGAACATCGCCTTCGCGCTCGAGGCCACGGGCGCGCGGGCGGACACCATCCCCGCCCGTGTCATGCGGGTGCTCACCCAGGTGGGCCTCGCGGCCAAGGCGCGTGCCTATCCGCGCGAGCTCTCGGGCGGTGAGCAGCAGCGCGTCGCCATCGCGCGGGCGCTGGTGAACGATCCGGTCGTGCTCCTCGCCGATGAGCCTACGGGCAACCTCGACGAGCGCGCCACGCGCGGCGTCTTCCAGCTGCTGCGCGAGATCAACACTGCCGGCACCACGGTGGTGATGGCCACCCACGACCTGGACCTCGTGCGGCAGACGGACTATCGCACCATCGAGATGCGTGACGGCGGCATCGTCTTCGACAGCGCCGCCGACGCGCCGGAGGCGTCGTGAGACTGCTGCTGCGCGAGGCGCTCCTGTCGTTCCGTCGCACGCCGGCGCTGTCATTCCTGTCGGTGGTGGCGATCGCCTTCTCGCTCTTCACCGTCGGGCTCTTCGGCCTGGTGGCGATCAACATGCGCGAGGCGCTGCGTGGCGTGGAGGAACGCGTGGAGGTGGTGGCGTTCCTGCTCCGCGGCACGGTGCCGGAGACCGTGACGCTCGCCTCGCAGGACATCGCCACGTTCCCCGAGGTGGCCGACGTCACCTACGTGAGCGAGGACCAGGCGCTCGCGCAGGCGCGGCGCGAGCTGGTCGAGTTCCGGGACGCCTACAGCGACCTGCAGGTGAACCCGCTGCCCGCCTCGCTCGCCATCCGGCTCAAGGCGGGGTTCCGCGACGCGGCGCACGTGGCGGCGGTCGCCGAGCGCGTGAAGGGCTTCCAGTTCGTCGAGGACGTGCGCTACGGCCGCGACTGGGTGGAACGGCTGGACCAGCTGCGCGGCACCTCCACCATCGTGGGACTGCTGATCGGCGCGGCGTTCGCGCTGGTGGCCATCGTCATCATCGGCGTCACGATCCGGCTCACCATCCTGCAGCGCGCGCGCGAGATCGCGGTGATGCGCGTGGTGGGCGCCTCCAACTGGTTCGTGCGCGGGCCGTTCCTGCTCGAGGGCATCGTGAAGGGCCTGCTGGGCGGCGTGCTGGCGCTGGCGCTCGCCTACCTCGCCTACCGGCTCTTCCGCGGCAACGGCACCGGACCGCTCGCCGGCATGGTCTTCTTCGAGCCGCAGCACATGCTGGCACTGCTCGTCTTCGGCGTCGTGCTCGGCCTGCTCGGCAGCGTGGTGAGCGTCGGGCGGCACCTGCAGGACGTGTGACGTGCGGTGCCGTCACCTGCTCGCCGCGCTGGCGCTGCTCGCCGTGGCCCTGCCCCAACGGCTCAACGCCCAGCAGCGTCCGAGCCAGTCGCAGCAGGACCTGGACGCGTCGCGACGCCGGCTGGAGGAGATCCGGGCCGAGCGTGACCGGCTGCGGCAGCAGGCGGAGCGGCTGCAGGGCCAGGTGCACGACGTCGAGGACGAGCTCACCAACCTCGAGCGGCAGCGCGAGTCCACCAACCGCATCGTGGTCGAGATCGAGCGGCAGATCGGGGGGCTCGCCTCGCAGCTCGATCGCAGCACCGCCGAGCTGATCCTCGCCGAGGACAACCTCGCCGAACGCAATGCGGTGCTGCAGCGACGGCTTGTCGACATCTACAAGCGTGGCCAGCTCTACACCTACCAGGCGCTGCTGGCCGCCGAGTCGTTCGGCGACCTCATCAGCCGCTACAAGTACCTCTTCCTCACCAGCCGGCAGGACCGGCAGCTGCTGACGGAAGTGGAATCGCTCCGCAACCGCATCAAGGCGCAGCGCAACACCGTGCTCACCATGCGCACGCAGCTCGACCGCACGCGCGAGGAGCGCGAGGCCGAGCTGCAGCGCTACGGCTCCCTGGTGCAGGAGCGCGAGAAGCGCGCCTCCCAGCTGCGGCGCACCGCGCGCAGCACCGAGCAACGCCTGACGACGCTCGAGCGCGACGAGAAGGCGATCCAGCAGCTGCTCGCCACGATGGACCGGCGCCGCAGCGAGGTGGCGCGCAGCACCGCGCGTGGCACCGCGCCCGGCTCCATGACCACCGCCGACCTGGGCAAGCTCGACTGGCCGGTGGACGGCCGCATCGTCTACCGCTTCGGGCGCGACACGCTGCCGAGCGGCGGGGTGATCCGCTGGAACGGCATCGGCATCGGCGCGGCCGCCGGCACCAGCGTGAAGGCGGTCGAGGCCGGTCAGGTGGGCCTCGTCGGCCAGGTGGGCACCTACGGCCTCACCGTGGCGGTGGAGCACGGCAACGGCTACTGGTCGCTCTACATGCAGCTGCAGGGTGCGACGGTGAAGCAGGGCGACCGGATCACGCGGGGCCAGGTCATCGGCAGCGTGGGCGGCGAGAACTCGGACTACGGCGCGCACCTGCACTTCGAGATTCGCGGCGAGAACCAGATCGCGCTCGACCCGACGGGCTGGCTGCGACGGCGATGACGACGAGTCCGGCGGAGCGGCTGGGGGCACACGTCAGCGCGCAGGGTGGCCTGCCCACGACCCCGCAGCGCGGCATCGACATCGGGGCCACCGCCATCCAGGTCTTCACCAAGACGCCGAGCCAGTGGAAGGAGCCCGTGCTCGGCGACGACGTGGTGGCCGCGTATCGCGCCGCGCTGGAGCAGAGCGGACTGCGCGCCGTCGTCTCGCACGACTCCTACCTGATCAACCTCGCCTCGCCCGACCCCGCCCGACGGCAGCAGTCACTGGAGGCCTTCGCCGAGGAGCTGCGCCGCTGCGACCAGCTCGGCATCCCCTACCTGGTGACCCACCCCGGCTCGCACATGGGCGAGGGCGAGGACGTCGGGCTGGCGCGGGTGGCCGAGGCCCTACGCCGTGCGCTGGCAGACACGATGCCGGCCACCACGATGGTGCTGCTGGAGACGACCGCCGGGCAGGGCAGCTACCTGGGGCACCGCTTCGCCCACCTCGGCCGGCTGCTCGAGCTGGTGCCGGAGGAGGAGTTCAACGCGCGCCTCGGCGTCTGCCTC
>JBJMOZ010000234.1:0-5741 GCA_045803465.1 Gemmatimonadales bacterium
TGCTCGTGCGCGGCGCTTGAGTGCACCCGGCGTGACGATTACAATGCGCCGTCCCCCACCCATCCCGACCGGAGAGTCCTGCGTGAGCGTTGTCGAGCGTGTCCCCGCCCATTTCCTTGCGTTCGGCGCCGTCGCCGCCCTGTTGCTCGGCGCCTGCGGCCAGGGCGAGGCACCCCCTGCAATCCCGATCGCGGCTGTCGACACGCTGCCGGCGGGCACCGCGTCGTTCGACGCGTCGCGAGGCGAGCTCGTGCTCGAGATGCCGCCCACCGACGTGCCCGCGGCGATGGGTGAGGGCATGGACGGGATGATCACCACGGCGGCCAGCCGGGTCGAGATTCCGGTCGGGGGCTTCGTGCACAGCTTCCGCATCGAGTGCGTTGACCGGGACGGCAACGTGCTGCCACTCTCGCGCCTCCATCACATCAACGTCATCGATCCCTCGCGGCGCGAGCTGTTTGCGCCGATTTCGCTCCGGTTCCTCGCCGCGGGCAAGGAGACCGGCTCGCCTTCGGTGCCCGACAGGCTCATCGGCATGCCGCTCATCGAGGGGCAGCGCGTCATCCTCAAGGCGATGCTGCACAACCCGGAGGCCAAGGTGCTGCCGGGCGTCCGGGCTCGCGTGATTCTGGGCTACCGCAAGGCGGGAGGACAATTTCCGCTCTTCCACGCCTATCCATGGCAGCTCGACGTGAAGTTTCCGGTGGGCGAGCAGCCGGGCGGCACCAAGGCCTTCGAACTGCCGGCAGGCCACTCGGAGACATTCTTCGAGGCGAGCCCCGTCGTGCCGGGCACGCTCGTCGGCATCGGCGGGCACGTCCACGACCTGGCGAAGTACCTCGAGTTCAAGGATGTGACTTCGGGAGAGGTGCTCTGGAAGGGCGAGCCGGTGTTCGACAAGGTCGGGGCCGTGCAGTCGGTGCCGACGAAGATGTTCTATTCGTGGAAGCGCATGGGCGTGAAGCTGGACCCGGCGCACACGTACCGCGTCACGGTGGTGTACGACAATACGACCGGTGGCGCAATTCCGTACGGCGGCATGGGAGTCGTGGCGGGCCTCTTCCTTCCCGCCAAGGACGCCAAGTGGCCGGCCGTGGACACGACGAACGCCGACTACAAGACCGACCTGGGCAATACGTTGGGCGATGGCAACGCGGTCGGCGAGATCGGCATGATGCACTCTCATCACGTGCGTCCTGCGCCCGCCACGGCCGACAGCGCGGCGTCGAATGCGACCGAGGATCACTCGGCCCACCAGCACTGACGGACCCGGCCACCGGCAGTCCCGAACGGGCGGCGACGAGGCCGCCCGTTTCGCGTTGGCCGACCCTTCAGTCCGATCTCAGGCCCGCTTCAAGCTTCCAGCCCCGGGCTCCCACATATTCTCCGTCTGTGCCCTTGGAACAATTTCCTTGTGCGCTGGATACGCTAGGTTCGACTTGGGCCCGCCTTTACTGCGCCCTTTGCGCCCCCGTCGGGTATCCCACGGTTACTCAACTCGCAGTAGATTGCAGATGCGGCGGTTCATGTTGTCGGTTGCCACGCTCATCGTGGCCGCCATGCCGGCCAAGGCCCAGGATGCCGGTACGGTCGAGATCGGCGGGTTCGCCCGCTACGTCGACTGGGGCACCAGCTACTCGCTGACCAACTATGTCGGTGGTGGCGCGCGGCTTGGCGTGTTCGTGGCGCGTAACCTGGAAATCGAGGCGCAGGGCTCCTTCGTCTCTCCTCGCTCCAACCTCGTGCTGCAGGAGGAGGGCAACAAGGTCGACGTCTGGTCCGGCCGTGGCCTGCTGGAGTACAACATCAACTTCAAGCCGTTCGCGCTCGTCCTCGGCGCGGGCGTCTCCTTCAACAGCTACGGTGGCGCGGCCAACGACCTGCTCTTCTGCAGCGAGCCCCCGCGCTCGACGTGCACCGGGACCCCCGAGGGCGAAGACGCGTCGATAGTCGGATACGGCCCGGCGTACGGCTCGGGAACGACCGAAGTCGGCCCGATCGGTCTCGTGGGCCTGCGCTTTCCCGTGGGCAGCAGCGTCCAATTGCGCGTCGACGGCACGTACGAGTACATCCCGACGGTTCCGGAGCGCATGTCCATCGCCGATGATGACAATCACCTCGCGGTGCAGGGCGGCATCTCGATCCTGCTCGGCAAGAGCAAGCCGAAGGACGCCGACCTCGACGGCGTGAACGACGAGCTCGACCAGTGCCCGAACACGCCTGCCGGCACGCCGGTGGATGCCACCGGCTGCCCCACCGACGACGACCGTGACATGGTGATCAACGGCAGCGACCTCTGCCCGAACACCCCGTCGGGCGAGCGCGTCGATGCCAGCGGCTGCTCCGACAGTCAGAAGGACGACGATCGCGACGGCGTCGCGAACGTCAGCGACAAGTGCCCGAACACTCCGTCGGGCGCGAAGGTCAACGCCGAGGGCTGCCCGGCGGATGCGGATGGCGACGGCGTGAACGATGCCGCGGATCGCTGCCCCAACACCCCGAAGGGCGAGACGGTCGACGGCTCCGGGTGCAGCGCCAACCAGCGCGACAGCGACAACGACGGCGTGCCGGATGCTGCGGACCGCTGCCCGAGCACGGAGCCGGGCCAGAAGGTCGACGCAAACGGCTGCCGCATGCTGGGCGAGAACAACACGCTGATCCTCAAGGGCGTGACCTTCGCCTCCGGCAAGTCGACCCTGACGACGTCGTCGAAGGCGACGCTGGACGAGGTCGCGACGCAGCTCAACCAGTTCCTCGCCGAAGTGCCCTCGGGCCGCATCGAGGTGGGCGGGCACACCGACAACACCGGCTCGGCGAAGACCAACACCCGCCTCTCGGCGCAGCGTGCCGCAGCGGTGGAGAAGTATCTCGAGAGCAAGGGCGTCCCCGCAGACCGCCTCGTTTCGAAGGGCTACGGCCCGGAGAAGCCGGTCGCGGACAACACCAGCAAGGAAGGCCGGGCAGAGAACCGCCGGGTGGAATTGACGCCGCTGTACTGAGGCTGCGGCGTAGCGCGAGAACGGCCCCGGGGGAATTCCCCCGGGGCCGTTCGCTTTCAAGCTGTGCTTGTGCCGCGACGCCTACGGCTTCTGCAGGTTTCGCCGCAAGTCTCCCAGGTTCATCATCGGCAGTCCGCCTTCGGTCGGCACGATGAGCACGAGGTTGTTCGAGCCCTTCATGTCATGCAGCACCTCGAGGTACTGCTTGGTGAGCGCCTCGGGCGTGAGCGTCTGGTTGAGCAGGCGCTGCTGTTCGGCCTGCAGCCGTGCGACCTCGACCCGGTGCTTTTCCGTCTGCACCTGCTGTTCCTGCGCGATCTTGTTGTTGATCGCGGTGATGACCTGTGCCGGCGGCTGCAGGTCGCGCAGGAAGAAGGCGGTCAGCTGTGCAATGCGGAACGGCGGGCCGCCCTCGCGCGGCTGGGTGATCAGGGCGCTGTCCACCTCCGCCTGCATCGCATTGGCGATCGTGTTGCGCTCGGAGATGTCGTTGATGGAGAACTTCACCATCCCGTCCCGGGCGCCGTTGCGCACGGCGTTCACCACGACGTTCGCGATCTGCTCGTGGCCGCCGATCTCGGTGAAGATGCGCGGCGCCACCTGGGGGTCGATCTGCCAGCGCACCGCCACGTCCACCGTCATGCCCATCTGCTCGCTCGACAGCGCCGCGATCTGCTCCGCCTCGACGCCGGCCGGTGGCCACTGCTCCTCGCGCGTGGAGAAACGCTCCACCTCCGACCATGGGGCCACCATGTTGACGCCGGGCAGCAGCGGCTTCTGGTCCACCTTGCCGAACGCGTGCCGGACGCCGACCATGCCCGGGGAGATGACCACCACGGTGCTGGTCAGGATGAAGAACGCGGCGACGCCGGCGAGCGCGAGTCCCACGAGCCGCATGATCGCGGCGCCGGGGCGGGGACCGCTGCCGCCGACACCCTTGGCCGTAGCCAGCACGATGAGCGCGACGAACAGCACGATGATGCCGAGCACGAGACGGCCCATGGATAAAGCTCCTGGTGCGATGTCGGAGTGGGAGAGACCGGCGAAAGATAGGCGAACGTCGTCGTCGCCCGTGCTCAGCGCCCCAGGATGCCGCCGGCGGTGCCGTAGCGCAGCACCCGATCCACGACCTCCTTGTAGCGCTCCCAGCGCTCCTGCTCGGCCCAGAAGAAGTCCCGCCCTTCGGCCGTGACCTGATAGGTTCGCGAGCGGCGGTTGTGCTCCGAGCGGCCCCATTCCGATGCGATCAGCCCGCGCTCCTCGAGCCGGTGCAGGGCGGGGTAGAGACTGCCTTCATCCACGTCGATGGCGCCGGCCGTCACGTAGCGGATCCATGTCGCCACGCCGGCCCCGTGGGTCGGCTCCCAGCGCAGCGCGCGCAGCACGAGCAGGTCGAGGGTGCCGCGGACGAGCGGCAGGGTCGTGGCCATGTATCACGATATCCCAATTCCCATAGAAATTCTATGGGAAGGCATGGACGCCCCACGGTCGCGATCGGTACAATGCGGTCGGCCCGCCACCCGTCCGTTCGATCGCTCACTGAGGAGACTGCCCGTGTCCGACATCAACGGAGGCATCGACGCCCTTTTCGGCGCCGACGTGTTCTCCCGCCGCGTCATGAAGCAGCGGCTGCCCAAGGATGTGTACAAGAGCCTGGTCCGCACCATCGACCTGGGCGACCCGCTCGACCCGAAGATCGCGAACGTCGTCGCCGCGTCCATGAAGGACTGGGCCCTCGAGCGCGGCGCGACCCACTACACGCACTGGTTCCAGCCGCTCACCGGCCTGACCGCCGAGAAGCACGACTCGCTCGTGGCCCCGGACGGGCAGGGTGGCGTGGTGTTCAACTTCTCCGGCAGCGACCTGGTGCAGGGCGAGCCTGACGCGTCGAGCTTCCCGTCTGGCGGCCTGCGCGCCACGTTCGAGGCCCGCGGCTACACCGCCTGGGACCCGACCAGCCCCGCCTTCCTCGTGCGCGGCCAGGGCGGCGCCACGACGCTCGTGATCCCCACGGGCTTCGTGTCGTGGACCGGCGAGGCGCTCGACACCAAGATCCCGCTCCTGCGCTCCATGGAGGCGCTCTCCAAGCAGGCCCTGCGGATCCTCAAGATCTTCGGCACCGACGACGGCATCAGCCGCGTCTACACGACCGTCGGGCCGGAGCAGGAATACTTCCTCATCGACCGCGAGCACTACTTCAAGCGGCCCGATCTGCTCGCCAGCGAGCGCACCCTGTTCGGCGCCAAGCCGCCCAAGGGCCAGCAGCTCGAGGACCACTACTTCGGCACCATCCCGCAGCGCGTGCTCGCCTGCATGGCGGAAGTGGAGCGCGATCTGTGGCGTCTGGGCGTGCCGGTGAAGACGCGCCACAACGAGGTCGCGCCCGGCCAGTACGAGATCGCGCCGCTGTTCGAGCAGAGCCACATCGCCAGCGACCACCAGATGCTGTCCATGGAGGTGCTCAAGCGCGTCGCGACGCGTCACGGCCTCGCGGCCCTGCTGCACGAGAAGCCCTTCGCCGGCGTGAACGGCTCGGGCAAGCACAACAACTGGTCGATGGCCACCGACACGGGCACCAACCTGCTCGACCCGCAGGACGACACGCACACCAACATGCAGTTCCTGGTCTTCCTGGTGGCCGTGATCCGCGCGGTGAACTGCCATGCCGACCTGCTGCGCGCCACCATCGCGTCGGCGGCGAACGACCATCGCCTCGGCGCCAACGAGGCCCCGCCGGCCATC
>JBJMOZ010000282.1:0-18050 GCA_045803465.1 Gemmatimonadales bacterium
GCGGATACATCCACGTGCCGCCGAAGGCGTCGGCCGGGAGCGGCCAGCCCAGGGTATGCACCACGCGGTCGAGCGGCCGCTTCACCTCCCACACCTCCTTCACGCCCAAGGCGAAGATCTGCGGATTCTCGGAGGTGATGCCCTGCCACGCGCGGTACGCCTGCCCGAGCGGGCCGCGCGTGCCCTCGGCAAGGATGACCACCTTGGCGGTCAGTTCGGTGGGCTCGGCGTACACGTCGGTGGGCTGGCTCTCGCGGTCGAGTCCGGAGGGGACGGTTCGTACGCCGACGACGCGCTGCCCGTCGACGAGCAGCGACTCCACGGGGAATCCCGGGAAGAGGTTCACGCCGAGCGCCTCGGCCTGCTCGCCGAGCCAGCGCACCATCTCGCTGAGCGACGCGGTGAAGTAGCCGTGGTTCTTCATCGTGGGCGGCGTGGGGACCTGTCGAGCACCGCCCTTGGAGAGGTAGTAGACGGCTTCGCTCGTCACGGGCTGGCGGAACGGGAACTCCTCGAGCTTCTTGTCCGGGAAGAGTTCCTGGAACGCGCGTGGGTTCACCACGGCTCCGGAGAGATTGTGCTCGCCCAGTGCGCCGGCCTTCTCCAGCACGCCGATGTTGAGCTCGCCCAGCGAGCCGTCCTGCTTCGCGAGGTGGGCCAGCTCGATGGCGCAGGCGAGGCCGGCCGGTCCGGCACCGACGATCAGGACGTCCATCTCCACGGCATCCGGACCCGGCGCTTCGGCGCGGATCAGGCGGTCGGTGGGGAGGGTGGACTGATGGCGCACGGGAAGGATTCGAGCCACGACAATCTCCTGGATGGGGCTGCTCGGACCGGTGCTCGGGCGGGAGAATTATAGCGGAGGGTGGCCATGGAGTTCGGTCGAGCGGTACGGGATCCGTGGGTGTGGGGCCAGCTCGCGCTGATCACGACGGTCGTGGCGCTGTCGGGTCCGCTGGCGCGCCAGCTGCCCGGCCAGGGCGGCCACTGGACCCGCTGGGCCGGCTACTCCCTCCTGGCCCTGGGACTGAGCGTCATGATCCGCGGCGCAGCCGACCTCGGGCGAAACCTCACGCCGGCCACGACGCCCGTGGCCGATGCGCAGCTGGTGACGCGCGGGTTGTACGAATTCATCCGGCACCCCATCTACCTCGGCGTTTCGCTCACCCTCATGTCGGTGCCGCTGCTCGCGCGGAACTGGCTGCTCGCGCTCGCGGTCCTCGCCATCTCGCTCGCGTACTTCGAGGGCAAGGCACGCGTGGAGGAACGCAAGCTTCGCGTGCGCTTCCCTCGCTATCGCGAGTACGCGGCGCTGGTGCCGCGGTTGCTGCCGTTCGGGTGGAAATGACGGTGTTCAACTACGACGAGGTCGCCGAGCGCTACGTGCGGCAGGTGGACGCGAATCCCTTCAACGCCGACTATGAGCGTCCGGCCGTGCTTGGACTGCTGCCACCGCTCGCCGGCCTCCGCGTGCTGGACGCCGGCTGTGGCGCCGGCTGGTATGCGGAGCGCCTGCTGGACGCCGGCGCACACGTCACGGGCGTGGATGCAAGCGCGGCCATGGCCGCGTACGCACGACGCCGACTCGGGGACCGCGCCAGCATCCACGTACAGGATCTCGCGGCGCCCCTGCCCTTCGCGGACGCCGCGTTCGACCTCGTGCTGAGCGCGCTCGTGCTGCACTACCTGCCCGACCTCGTGCCCACGCTGCGGGAGTTCCGGCGCGTGCTCGCCCCGACGGGCACGCTCGTCTTCTCCACCCATCATCCCTGTCACGAGGCGGACCGACTCGAGGCGGACGGTCGCGCCATCGAGTACTTCGCGACGGAGCCGGTCGAGGAGGAGTGGAATGACATCGGCCGGGTGCGGTTCTTTCGTCGTCCGCTGACGGCGGTGTTCGAGGCCCTGGCGGACGTGGGGTTCCTCGTGGCGCAGGTGCTGGAGCCACGCCCGAGCGAGGCGCTGCGCGCCCGACGGCCCGAGCTGCACGCGCGCCTGATGCGCCGCCCCGAGTTTCTCTGTGTTCGCGCGCTGACGCCGCCTTAGATTCCCGGCATCATGCCCACCCCGCAACCGATCCCCGGCTTCCGCTCCGTTCCGTTCACGGGCGTCATCTACGTCACGGCAGAAGCCGCCAAGCGCGGCTTTCGGTACGGGCACCCCGACTGGGCCAACCTGGGCCAGGGCCAGCCCGAGACGGGCCCGCTGCCGGGCGCGCCACCGCGCGTGCACCACGTCGACATCGGCGTGGACGACCAGGAGTACGCACCGGTGCCCGGCATCTGGGAGTTGCGGGAAGCCGTCGCGGCGCTCTACAACACCATGTACCGCCGCGGCATGAAGTCCCAGTACAAGGCCGAGAACGTGTGCATCTGCGGCGGCGGGCGCAGCTCGCTGACGCGCGCCGTCTCGGCGCTGGGCCAGGTGAACCTCGGACACTTCCTGCCCGACTACACCGCGTACGAGGAGCTCCTCGACATCTTCAAGCTGTTCACGAGCATTCCCATCCTGCTCGATCCGGCGAGCGGCTATCGCTTCACCGCCGACGACCTGGAGCGCGAGGTGCTGGGCAAGGGTCTCTCGGCGGTGCTGCTCTCGAACCCCAACAACCCCACGGGGCACACCATCGAGGGCGACGAACTGCAGCGCTGGGTCGAGAAGGCGCGCGCACTCCAGTGCACGCTGCTGCTGGACGAGTTCTACTCGCACTACATCTGGACCGGCGACGACGGCGGCCAGCGCATGGTCTCGGCGGCGCAATACGTCGAGGACGTGGAGAAGGATCCGGTGGTGCTGTTCGACGGCTTCACCAAGAACTGGCGCTATCCGGGTTGGCGGTGCACGTGGGTGGTCGGACCGAAGCAGGTCATCGACGCGGTGGCGAGCACCGGCAGCTTCCTCGACGGCGGCGGCTCGAAGCCGCTGCAGCGTGCGGCGCTCCCGCTGCTGGAGCCCGCCGTGGTGCTGCAGGAAACGGCGGCGCTGCAGCAGGCGTTCAGGCAGAAGCGGAAGGTCATGCTCAAGGGTCTCAAGGCCGCCGGCGTGCACTTCGACCTCGACCCCGAGGCCACCTTCTACTGCTGGGGCGACATCTCGGGGCTGTCGGAGGGACTCAACGACGGGATGGCCTTCCTCAAGGCCGCGCTCGACCAGAGGGTGATCTGCGTGCCGGGTGAGTTCTTCGACGTGAATCCGGGCAAGCGGCGAGCGGGTCGGCCGTCACGCTTTCGTCAGTACGTGCGATTCAGCTTCGGGCCGGAGCTGAACGTGGTGAAGACCGGCGTGGAACGGATCCAGCGGATGGTGAACGCGGCGAAGGACTAACCGCCGGCGAGCCGCCGGAACTCCGGATCGCCCCGCAGCGACTCGAAGTACGGATCCACTCGCAGCCATGCGGGCGTGAGCAGGCCCGGCGCCTCCAGCAACTCTCGTATGAGTCGCATCGCACGCACCCTGTCGCCGACCAAGGCGGCCGCCTCCGCGAGCAGCACACCCCACACCGCGCCGTCGAAACCATTCGTTCGCAGCGACTCGAGCGCCCAGGCGGAATCGATCTGCACGGCGGCCGCCTCGCGGTGCCCGCCGAGGGCGAGGGCCTGGGCCAATGCCGTGCGGAGCGCGGGCTGACCGCCCTGCGTCGCGAGCCGCGCGGTAAGGACGATGGCCGCCGAGTCGGCCGCGACACGTGCGGCGGCCGGCTGGTTCCGAAGCCAGGCGTCCTGGGCCTGCGCGAGCAGGACCTGGCTGACGGGCCGGCCCCGATCGCGCAGGTCCACGATCGCGCGGCGGCGGGAGTCGCCGTCGAGCGCCCAGCTGATGCCGAGCTCGCGAACGGCGTACGATTCCGCCGCGGCGAGCTCCGACGGGCGGACGGGACCTAGCGCCGCCCGTGCACCACCCGGGTTGCCGCTGGCGACCGCCAGCCACATCGTGTCCCCCAAGGAAAAGGTCTGGGCCCCGCGGTCGATCGCCATCGCCCGGCCGAGATCGCGGCCCGCGGCAGCGTAGTCGCGCAGCCAGAGCTCCAGGCGGCCCAGCCGGGCCATGGCATTCTCGTTTCGAGGGTCGAGCGCGGCGCCGCGGCGCGCCTCCTCCAACGCGTCGTCGAAGCGCCCCACCACCCACAGGATCGCCGCCCGGAAGTGTGCCACGTCGGCGCTGCCGGGAGCGCGTCGCTTCGCCTCCTCGTAGTCGGCCAGCGATGCGGCGTACTCGTGCGTCACGTTGCGCCGGAAGAAGCCTTCCGCGAAGGGCGTCTCCCAGCGGTCGGGCGCGAAGCGCTGTGCGCGCGCGATCGCGCTCGCCGCGGTCGCGGAATCCCGCGGCTGCTGCTCCCGCCGGAACAACAGGGAGTGATCGACGGACAGCCAGGCCCAGGCGAGCCCGAAACTGGAATCCAGCCGTACGGCACGCGCGTAGTCGCGCTGGAGGTAGGCCTGGTAGGCGAGCAGGTTGCGCGTCGGCGCATCCGACAGGCGCGTGACCGCCTCCGCCTCGAGACGCACGCCCAAAGAATCGACGATGCGCGCGGCGATCTCTCCCTGTGCCTTGAAGAGGTCGTCCAGTTTCGCGTCCACGGGCACCTGCGGCCGGAGCGCGTTCGCGCCGCCGCGCAGGTCGAGCAGCTCGGGCACGACCTGCACGCGCGCCCCGGCCGTCATCCCGCCGCTCCATTGCACCGTGCCGCGCAGCACGTAGTCGGCTCCGAGCGCCGCGCGCACCGCCGAGGGCAGCGAATCCCGGAACGGCTCGGCGCTCGTGCCCGCGATGACCTCCACGCCGGCCACCGACGCCAATGCGTTGCGCAGCGCTGCGGTCACGCCGTCGGCGAAGTACTGCGACTGGGCGTCGCCCAGGCTGTGGAGCGGCAGGACGGCGACGCGCAACGGGGCCGCGGCCGCCTCTGAGGTCGAGCTTGAAGCCGTGTGTTCCCGCCCCCGAAGCCGCCACGCGAACGCCGCGGCCAGCATGATCAACACGGCCACGGGCAGCGCCACCGCGAGACGGCGGCTCCAGACGGCTGGCCGATCCGCGCCGATCGTCGCCGGCGTCGGCGGTGGCGACGCGAGCGGCAATTCATCGATCGCCCGCGCCATCTCACCCGCCGTGGCGAAGCGGTCGGCCGGTGCCGTGGCCATCGCCCTCGAGACGACGCCCTGGAAGGCGACCGCCGGCGGCCGCACCGTGGCCAGCGGGCGCGGGCGCTCGGTGAGCGCGCGTGAGATCACGGCCTGCGCGGTCGGCCCGGTGAACGGGGGCTCGCCAGCGATCATCTCGTACAGCACGCAGCCCAGCGCGTAGACATCCGCGCGGCCATCGATCTGCTTCTGACCGCTGGCCTGCTCGGGACTCATGTAGGCGGGAGTGCCCAGCGCCATTCCAGTCTCGGTGAGCGAGGCGCCATCGGGCTCCAGCGCCTTGGCGATGCCGAAGTCCGCCAGCCGCGCGTGCCCGTCGCTGAGGAGGATGTTCTCCGGCTTCACGTCGCGATGCACCACGCCATGCCGGTGGGCGAAGTCGAGCGCTTCCGCGACCGCACGGCCGATGCGGCGCACGTCGGCCAGCGGGAGCTGTCGCTCACGGTGCAGCCGGTCGCGGAGCGACTCACCCGCCACGAACGGCATGGTGTACCACCAGTGCGCCGCGCCGGCACCGTCGGGCGTGAACGTACCCGAGTCGAGCACGGTGAGGATGCCGGGATGGGAGAGCTGCGCGATGACGCGCACCTCGCGCTGGAAGCGCTCGGACCCCAGCACGGCGCCGAGGTGATGGTGCAGCAGCTTGAGCGCCACCTTGCGACTGTGCCGCAGGTCCTCGGCGAGGAAGACCGTGGCCATGCCACCGCGACCGAGCTCGCGCTCGATGCGGTAGCGATCGTGCAGCCGGCGGTTCAGTTCGGCGACAGTCTCGTCCACCCGCCCTCCGGAGTGCTAGTCTTCGGCCACTTCCAGGCTGATGTCGGCCGCGACGATGCTGTGGGTCAGCGCACCGATCGAAACGAAGTCGACACCTATATCGGCGTACTCGGCCACGTTCTCGAGCGTGATGCCGCCCGTGGCCTCGAGCTCGATGTCGGGCGAGAGATCGCGAGCGAGCATCGCCCAGGCGCGCACGGTATCCGGGAGCTGGTTGTCCACCAGAAGTCGCGTGGCGCCGGCCGCGGCCGCCTCCACCACCTGCTCTCGCGACTCCACCTCCACCTGCAGCCCGCGCACGCCGAGCTCGCGGGCGGTAGCGAGCGCCTCGGCGAGGGTGCGCCCGGCCGAGCGCAGCGCCTGCCAATGGTTGTCCTTCACCATCACGGTGTGGGACAGACCCATTCGGTGCTTCGCACCTCCACCCGCGAGCACAGCCGACACGTCGAGCAGCCGCAGCCCGGGCGCCGTCTTGCGCGTGTGGAGGACGCGGCACTGCGTGTGCCGCACCGCATCGACGTAGCGCCGGGTCAGGGTTGCGATGCCACAGGCGCGCTGCAGCAGGTTGAGCATCGAGCGCTCGGCGCGCAGCACGTCGCGCAGCAGCCCGTGCACGCGGCCCGCCACCGTTCCGCCCGGCAGCCGCTCGCCCTCCCCGGCGCACCACTCGATGGACGTGAGCCCGCATGCCACCGCCACCGCCTCGGCGTAGGCCTGGCCCGCGAGCACCGTATCGCGCCGCACCTCGAGGACGCCCCGCCCGCGCAGCTCGAGGGGGACGGTGACCTCGCTGGTCACGTCCCCCTCCCCGTCCTCCGCCAGCGCCCGCTTCGCGAGCGCGGCCGCGTCCGCCAGCACCTGCGCGCGCGACAACGGTCCGTCCACTTCAGTCGCCCGGCTTCTGCGATGCCTGGGGGCCGAGCGCGATCATGCGGTCCACGGACGCCTTCGCGCGAGCGGCGATGTCGGGGGGCACGGTGACGAGGTAGCGGTCATGGACCAGCGCGTCGCGGGTGTTCTCGAGCGTGATGGCCTTCATGTAGGCGCAGACCGCCTCGGGGTCGGCCGCGAGGAAATGCTTCGACGGCGCTTCCTTCGCCATGCGATGCATGATGCCCGTCTCGGTGGCGATGATGTACTCGGACGCGGCGCCGTCGCGCACCAGGTTGATCATGCCCTCGGTCGAGGCGATGTGGATGCCCCTGGGATCGAGGTCCCCGCTGCCGATGCCGTAGATGAGCTGCCCGGCGCAGCCGCACTCCGGGTGCACCAGCACTTCGGCCTCGGGACGCTCGCGGCGGATCTGGTTCAGCACGTCGGGGCGGATGCCGGCGTGCACGTGGCACTCGCCCATCCACACCTCGACGTTCCGATCCGGACGCATGCGGCGCACGTGCGAGCCGAGGAAGAAGTCGGGCAGGAACAGGATGCCCTTGTCGGCCGGGATGGCGTCGATGACCTCGAGCACGTTCCCGCTGGTGCAGCAGTAGTCGAGCTCGGCCTTCACCTCGGCCGTCGTGTTCACGTAGCCCACGGCGATGTAGCCGGGAAACTGGCTGCGCCACTTCCGCACGTCCTCGGCGGTGATCGTAGCGGCCAGCGAGCAGCCCGCCCGCAGGTCGGGCAGCAGCACGCGCTTCGTCGGCGACAGGATGGCCGCCGTCTCCGCCATGAAGTGCACGCCGCAGAAGACGATCACGGCGGCGTCGGTCTTCGCGGCCTCGCGCGAAAGGCCGAGGGAGTCGCCCACGAAATCGGCGACGTCCTGCACTTCCGGGCGCTGGTAGTTGTGGGCCAGGACAACCGCGCCGCGCTCCTTCGCGAGCCGGCGGATGTCCGACTGCAAGGCGGCCACGTCGCCGGGCGAGAGCCGCGACGGTTCGATCACGGGCAATTCGAGCGGCATCAGACGGTACGCTTCCTTCGGGGTGGATAGTCGGCCCGCCGGTGGCCGCCGACGCTCTCGCGCCGGTGGCGGGCACTGGCCGTGATCAGGCGGGCCACGAGCAGCTGGCGGCGCGTGCGCCACGCCGTCTCGGGCGTGCGGCGCTCGAGTTCCTGCAACAGGCGCTCGGCCTCGAGCAGGGTCTCCTCGGTGCGGACGAGCCCCACGCAGCCCGTCATGATCGCACGCATCTCACGGCGGATCTCTTGACACGCGGCGTCGTGCCCGCCGCGCTCGGCGTCGGCGTCGCCGGCAGTGGGCGTCACCCCGGCCACGACGTCGTCCGACCCGACCTCGCGCAGCACCTCGCGCGCGACGCGATCGGCGAACACGAGTCCTTCGAGCAGCGAGTTGGACGCGAGCCGGTTGGCACCATGCACGCCCGTCGACGCCACTTCGCCCGCCGCCCACAGCCGGTCCACGCTCGCGTGCCCGTCGAGGTCGGTGCGGATGCCGCCCATCGCGTAGTGCAGCGCGGGGGCCACGGGCAGCAGATCCGTCGCGGGATCGAGGCCGTAGCGCGCCAGCATGGCGTGGATGCCCGGAAACTGATGGGCGAAGTCCTCGAGGTGGCGCGCGTCGAGGAACGCGCCGCCACGCGCATCCGCCTCCTGGACCACACGGGCCACCACGTCACGGGGCCCAAGCTCGCCGCGCGGATCGGCATCGAGCGCGAACCGTCGGCCGTCCTGCTCCACGAGATGCGCGCCGGCGCCACGCACGGCCTCGGAGATGAGCGGCGCGGGATTCACGCCGGCGAGCTTGAGCGCCGTGGGATGGAACTGCAGGAACTCGAGGTCGCGCAGCTCGGCGCCCACCTCGTGCGCGAGCGCCCAGCCGTCGCCCGTGGCACCGAGCGGATTCGTGGTGACGGCATACAGCTGACCGACACCGCCGGTGGCGAGCACCACCGCACTCGCCGGGATGCCGAATGGCCGGCCCGCCGCATCGAGCGCGATGGCCCCGACGGCGCGCCCCTGCTCGACGACGAGCCGGCGCACTTCGGTGTGCTCCAGGATGGTGATCTCGGGCAGGTGATGCGCGATGGCGGTCAGGCAGCGCACCAGCTCGGCACCGGTCCGGTCGCCGTCGGCGTGCAGGATGCGCGGGCGCGAGTGCGCCGCCTCGAGGCCGAACCGGAGCCGGCCATCGTCGCTGCGGTCGAACTCGGCGCCGAGTTGCAGCAGCTCACGAACGCGTTCCGGGCCCTCGGTCACCAGCACCCGCACGGCCTCGGGATTCGAGAGCCCGTCGCCCGCTTCGAGCGTGTCCTGCGCATGCAGGGCCGGCGAGTCTCCGGGACCGATGGCCACGGCGATGCCGCCCTGCGCCCACGCCGTGGCGCTGTCGGCGAGCTTGCCCTTGGTGAGCAGCACGGAGCGGCGGCCCTCGCTGGCCAGGCGCCATGCGGTCCACAGGCCCGCTACGCCGGCGCCAACGATGATCGGAGGGGCGTCTGACATGGGCGGAATATACCCGGCCATTGCCTTGCACCCTTGTGGTACAAGGATCAGCCGGGCGGCCGTGGCGACTGGCGAGCGAGGCGGCGGATGAGCACCCAGTAGATGGTCACGTTCAGCACCAGCACCGCGGCACCCAGCAGGAGCTGCGTGCCGCGTGAAAGTCCATTCGGATACAGCAGGGCCCGCACGTAATGGTCGATGAATTCACCGCTGTAGCCCGTCTCGCCTCCCAGGCGCCGGAAGCGGTTCTCCAGGGGCGTGAGGGGACAGATGCCGCCCGAGAACTCGATGAGCGTTCCCCACGCCGCGGCGGGCACGTGCAGCCACGCGAGGCCCGGCCAACGGAGCACGAGCAGGCCGCCCAGGACCACGAACAGCACGAAGCCGAGGTGCAGCACGAGGACGATGTCCGCCAGGACGCCGTAGGGCATGGAGTCGTGCCCCGCCTCAGCCGATCGACGTCGTGTGCGACATGGGGAGAATGTACCCGCTCCATGTCGCGACGGCTCACGCGGAACAGCGCTTCAGCACCATCTTCTCCAGCGGGAAGCGCTTCTTGAGCGACGTGTCGGTGATGTCGAGGGTGGTCTGCCCCTTCTTCTCGTCTGCATTGAAGTAAACGACGTAGGGCTGCGACTTGTCGTAGTCCGGCATCAGGACGTACGAAATGCCTTGATACGACTGCCCGAAGTAGCTGTGCGTGACGCCGAGGTTGCCGTGGGAGACCCGATCCGTGCCGTTGACGAGCGTGGCCTGGCTGCCCAGAAGGATCAGGCGCAGCGGCGAGTCGCAACCGCCCTTGGCAGGCACCCACGTGCCGGCCTGATCGTCCGGCACCGGGTCCTGGGCACGGGCCGCGCCGGCGTGCGCCAGCAGCGCCAGCAGCACGAGGCCCACGGAGCGCATTGGCGCCACGCCGGCGGGGGCGGGCGAGTCCGCGACCTGGCCGATGTAGGTCGCGTACGTCGCCTCGATCGTGGCGAGGTTCCGTTTCGCGCGGCGAAGCCACCACCAGCCCAGGAAGAAGAGGGGGATGCCGATGAACGCCAGGAGCACCAGCGCCGTGCAGAGCACACCGCACACGAGTGCCCAGATCCCGAACCACCGCAGGGGACGGTAGCGGGCGGCGAACTCCTCCTTGGCCGCGTACAGCACGTCCCGATCGGTCGAGCCGGTGGCCTTCAGCGCGCCGAGCAACGCCTCGGGTGCGACGAGATTGAAGCGGACTTCCATGGCAGCCTCCCTGTGTCTGTGGCGGACGGCACCTCATCCACTGGCATTGCGCAACCGAAATCCGGAATCCATCATGTCGGGTCGCTCACGGAGCAATCATGACGGACCGGCAGGCGCTCGACGACCGCTTCAGCCTCGCCTACGAGGAGCTCCGGCGCCTCGCCGCCAGCGTGCGCCGGGACGAACCCGGCGCCACGCTGAGTCCCACCGACCTCGTCAACGAGGCATGGCTCAAGCTGGCGGGCTCGCCGCATCTCGCCGACACCTCGCCCCTGCACTTCCGCCGCATCGCCGCGCGAGCGATGCGGCAGGTCCTCGTGGAAGCCGCACGACGACGCAAGGCCACGAAGCGCGGTGGTGGCGTGTTCCCGGTCACCTTCGACGAGGCACTCGACGTCCCCGTCGGCGGCGCGGACGACATTCTCAGTCTCGATGAAGCGCTCGAAGCACTTGCCCACATCAGCCCGCGACAGGCCGTGCTCGTCGAGAGCCGTTTCTTCGGCGGACTCGGCATGACCGAGATCGGCGAACTGCTCGGGGTGTCGGAAGCCACCGTCCAGCGCGACTGGCGCGCGGCACGCGCGTGGCTCGCGCGCGCCCTTCAGGGCGCCTGATCCATGGATGCGGCGCGCTGGCAGCAGGTTCAGGAGGTGTTCCACGCCGCGGCCGACCATCCGGAGGCAACCCGCCAGGCGTATCTCGACGTGGAATGCGCCAACGACCCGGCGCTGCTCGCCGACGTGCTCTCGCTGCTCGACGCCGATGCGGGGTCCGCCACCCTGCTCGACAGACCGCTGGGCGACGCCGCCGGCAGCGTCCTCGAGCGCTCGTTCTCCGCCGCGCCCACGCACCTCGGGCCCTACCGTCTCGAGCGGCTGCTTGGCGAGGGCGGCATGGGCGTCGTCTACCTCGGCCGGCGCGACGACCTGGGCAGCGCCGCCGCGGTGAAGATCCTGCGTGACGCCTGGCTGTCACCCGCACGTCGCGAGCGATTCGCCGCCGAGCAGCGCACGCTCGCCCAGCTGGTCCATCCCGCCATCGCGCAGCTGCACGACGCCGGCAGCCTGCCCGACGGCACGCCGTGGATCGTCATGGAGTACGTGGAGGGCGAGCCGCTCACCAGGTACTGTGCGGCGCACGACTGCGGCATCGCCGAGCGGCTGCGCCTGTTCCGCGACGCCTGCGCCGCCGTGCAGCATGCCCATGGCCAGGCCGTGATCCACCGCGACCTCAAGCCCTCCAACATCTTCGTGACCACCGATGGGTGCGTGAAGCTGCTCGACTTCGGTATCGCGAAGCACCTCGAGGGACTCGACGCGTCGGCCGACCAGACGCGGACGGGGCTGCGCCTGCTAACGCCCGCCTACGCCGCACCCGAGCAGATCCGCGGAGAGCGCGTCGGCCTGCAGGCCGACGTGTATGCCCTCGGCGTCATCCTGTACGAGCTGCTCACCGGCCGCCTGCCGTACGATCTCGACGGCCGCACGCCGGCCGACGTGGAGCGCCTCGTCGCGGTGCACGAGCCCGTCCGTCCGTCGGCCGTCGCACGCGCCGTGGAGGGACGCTCGGGCGGCCGCCGGCATGCGCTCGGGCGCAACGGCTGGGCGGATCTCGACGTGCTGTGCCTCACCGCGATGCACAAGGACACGACACGGCGCTATCGCACGGTCGAGGCGCTGATCCGCGACGTGGACCACTTCCTCCGGCAGGAGCCGCTCGAGGCACGCGCCGACGGCATGCCGTACCGCGTCGGCAAGTTCGTGCGGCGCAATCGCGCTGCGGTGCTGGCGGGAGCCTTCGCGGTCGCGATGCTCCTCGTGGTAGTGGGTGTCTATACTTGGCGCCTCGCTGCGGCGCGCAATGCCGCCCTCGCCCAGGCCGCGCGCGCCCAGCGCGTCGAGCGCTTCATGGTGAGCCTCTTCCAGGGCGGAGACGAGGCGGTTGGCCCCGCCGACAGCCTGCGCGTGCTGACGCTGCTCGATCGCGGCATGGAGGAGGCACGCCAACTCGACCGCGAACCCGCGGCGCAGGCCGAGCTGCTGCAGACCCTGGGAGAGTTGTATCAGAAGCTGGGCAACTTCGGGCGAGCCGACACGCTGCTCACCACCGCGCTCGCCCGCCGCCAGTCGGCGCTCGGCGCCGAGCATCCCGACGTCGCCAACAGTCTCGTGGCGCTGGGCCTGTTGCACGTGGACCGTGCCGAGTATGCCGAGGCGGAGCGACTGGTGCGCCAGGGACTCGAGCTGAGCCGGCGCACGCGGCCCGCGGATCATCCGGAGGTGGCCAGCGCCACCGCGGCGCTCGGACGCGTGTTGCAGGAGCGCGGCGCCTACGACTCGGCGATCGTGGTGCAGGAGCGGGGGCTCCGCATGTATGGCGACAGCGCGAGTGCGGAACTCGCCGCCGCGCTGGCCGGACTGGCCACCTCGCACTTCTTCGCCGGTCATTACGATACGGCCGACTCCCTGAACCAGCGCGCCCTCGCGATGCGCCGGACGATCTACGGCGATCGCCATCCGCTCGTCGCCGAGAACCTCGCCGATCTCGCTGCCTCGCGGTTCGACCGAGGCGAGTACGCCGCGGCCGAGGCGGGGTATCGCGAGGTGCTGGGCTTGATGCAGGCGTGGTACGGTCCCGACCATCCCCGCACGGCGGCTACGCTCTCGAAACTCGGCCAGTCGCTGGTCTTCCAGGAGCGCTTCGACGAGGCCAGGGCCATGCTGAACGAGGCCCTCCGGATCCGGGAGCGCGTGTTCGGCCCGTCGCATCCCCTCGTCGCCGCGACGCTCAACGAGATGGGCAACGCCGCCGTGAAGCAGGGCCGGCTCGACGACGCGGAAGCCGCCTACGCGCGCATGGTCGCGATCTACCGCACGGCGTACGCCGACCATCACTACCTCATCGGCACCGCGACGTCGAACCTCGCCAACGTCTTCATGGAGCGGAAGCAGTATCCGCGCGCCGAATCGCTCTTCCGCGAGGCGGTGCGCCGCTTCACCGAGACCCAGGGTGCGGACCACGTGAACACCGGCATCGCCCGCATCAAGCTCGGCCGCTCGCTGCTGCGCCAGCGGCGCTTCGCGGAGGGTGCGGTGGAGAGCCTGGCCGGCTACGAGATCCTCGGCCCGCAGATGAGCCCGGGCGTGAGCTACCTGCGTGCCGCCCGCCGCGACCTCATCGCGGACTACGACACGCTGGGCCATCCTGAGAAGGCCGCGCGGTTCCGCGCGGAGATCGCCGACACGGCCTCGAAGCGCTGAGCCGGCCCGGGGCATGACGGGTCGCGGCCACATCCTGCGCAATGCAGGTGACGTCCCACTTGGTCACCTCACAGGAGCCGCCCTATGCGCCCGTTCTCCGCACGCGTCGTCGCAGGTGGATTCGCCTTCCTGATGCTCGCGGCCTGCGGGGGAGGGGACGACGGCAACGATCCGGGCGGAGGCGGTGGCAGCGGCCCCTTCACCGCCGTCGTGGAAGGGGAGGCATGGTCGGCTGACGAGCTCACCATCGCGGCCCAGACCGTCCCCGCTGTGCCGGGCGGCTTCGTGCTCACGGGCACCCAGGTGAGCAACGGCAGCGACACGCGAACCGTCAGCCTCTCGCTCTACAACATCCGCGGCACCGGCACCTATGCCCTGGGCGTGCTGCCCAATGTGATCGGCGGGATCGGCAGCTACGGCGAGTCGGTCAGCGGCACCGGGGCTGGGTTCTCGACCCCGCTCACCGGTTCGGCGGGCACCGTCACGCTGACCGTCCTCACGGCCACCCGCATTGCCGGCACCTTCTCCTTCGAGGCGACCGACAACGCCGCGGCGACGCGGAGCATCACCGAGGGCCAGTTCGACGTGCCGCTCGCCAGCGGTGGCGCGCTTCCCTCGGTACCCGATAACGCCGGTGGGCGCCTGACCGGCACCGTGGGCGGCACGCCCTACAACGCCTCGCTCGTGGCGGTCACCCAGAGCGGCGCGGCGGGCCCGGCCTTCAGCACGTCCAACGACGCCTACGCCGTCACCATCTCGCTCGGCGGCGTGACGGCCCCCGGCAGCTACGCCATCACCGAGCAGACGGCTGCCGCCGGCCGCTACGTCGTCGTCAACCAGACCTCGGGCCCGGCGCCCCGTCCGGCATGGGGCACCGGCACCGGCACCACCGCCACCGTCGAGGTCACCAGCCTCACGGCCACCCGCGTGCAGGGCACCTTCACCGGCACGCTCGGCCGGCAGGGCGGCGGCGCGCCGGTCGCGGTGAGCGGCGACTTCGACGTGGGGCTGCAGTGACGTGAGTCAGCCCGTCGGCGCCGCCTCGGAGGGAGGCGGCGCCATCCAGAACGGCTCCCAGATGTGCCCGTCGAGATCCTCGAACGCGTGCGCGTACATGAAGCCGTGCTCCTGCACCTCGCGCGGCACTCGTCCACCCGCCGCGACCGCAGCCGCCACCATCTGATCAACCGCTGCCCGGCTCTCCAGTGAGAGTGCGACGAGCACCTCGGTGGCCGTGCGCGCATCGACGAGCGGCTTCGGCGTGAACGTCTGGAACATCCCCTCCACCAGCAGCATGACGAAGATGTTGTCGCCGACGATCATGCAGGTGGCGTTCTCGTCGGTGAACTGCGCATTGAACGTGAAGCCGAGCGCAGTGAAGAATGCAATCGATCGCGGCAGATCCTTAACCGCCAGGTTCACGAAGATCCGGCTGACCATGTCGCACCTCCATGCGGGGGGGCAGGTATAGATTCCGAACACTACGGCCGGCTCGTTCCACCCGCCCATGCGCCACGTTGGCTCGCCATACCCTGCCACCCACCGCGAAAGGTCGACCATGCCCCCGCGAGGACGTCGCACGCTTCTGGCGCTCCTGATCGCAACCGCTGTTTCGGGTCACGCCGCGCATGCGCAGGCGTTCAAGGTCACCCGCATCCCCGCTCCCGGCGGCGAGATCGTGTTCGCGAATCCCGGCGAGAAGGAGGAGATGTACGACCAGCTCACGTACGCCGCCGCGCGCCGGGCCGGGGATTTCGTGTATTTGTCTGGTGTGGAGGCCGGGCCGCTGAAGGGCGAAGGCACCGACGTCGCGGCGCACAAGGTCCAGCTCCGTCGCGCCTTCACGGCCATCCGCAACAGCCTGGCGGCCACAGGCGCGAGCTTCGCGGACGTGGTGCAGCTGCAGACCTTCCACAACTGCAAGACGACGAACTTCTCCGGCGACTTCAACGCCCAGCTCGAGGCCATGCTTGCGGTGAAGGCCGAGTTCATGAAGCCGCCCTACTCCACCTGGACGGCCGTCTGCATCGACCGGCACTACAGTGAGAACACCGTCGTGGAGATCCAGGTCACCGCCTACGCGCCCAAAGCCGGCAAGTAACGCAGAAGGGCTAGTGGCCGGCCTTCAGCTTCTTCACTTCCTCGGTGAATCGCGGCAGGATCTCGAACAGGTCGCCCACCACGCCGTAGTCGGCCACTTTGAAGATCGGTGCATCCTTGTCGCGGTTGATCGCGACGATGGTCTTCGCCGTGCGCATCCCGGCAAGGTGCTGGATGGCACCTGAGATGCCCACCGCGATGTAGAGCTGCGGGCTCACCGTCTTGCCCGTCTGGCCGACCTGCTCGCCGTGATCGCGCCAGCCGGCGTCGACCACCGCTCGGCTCGCACCCACCGCGGCGTTGCCGAACGCCGACGCGAGTTCCTCGAGCAGCGCGAAGTGCTTCGGCTCCTTGAGCCCACGTCCGCCCGACACCACCACCGTCGCCTCGGACACGTCGAGTCGTGCGGCTTCCGGCTTCTTGATCGCCTTGACCGTGACGCGCGGCGTGAACGCGGGCACCGCCACGTCCTCGCGCGTGCCGGCCTTGCCCGACTCCGCCGGAGCGAAGGTGTTGGGCCGCACCGAGACGACCGCCACTGCACCGGCGAGCGTGGCCTTCTGCAGCGCGCGGCCGGCGTACACCGGACGCGTGATCGTGACCTTGCCGCCGTCGGCGGCGAGATCGGTGACATCGGTGGCCAATGGCGCACCGAGGCGTGCCGCGATGCGGGGCGCCAGGTCGCGACCCTGCGCGGTGGCGGCGAGCACCACGGCGCCGTAGCCCGACTGCGCCGCGGCCACCGTCGCCGCGCCATCCGGAGAACCGAGGGTGAATGCCTCGTGCACGGCCACCTTCACCACGTCGGCGCCGAAGCGACCGAGCTGGTCGAGGCCGGACACGTCACCGCCGGCGAAGACAAGCGCGTGCACGCTGCCCCCCGACGCGTCGGCCAGGCGGCGCGCAGCGGCGAGAACTTCGTGCGAGACCTTCCGGAGCGCGCCGTCGCGCTGCTCGAGTACGGCGAGGACGTTCATCAGATCACCTTCGCTTCGTTGCGGAGCAGCCGAACGAGTTCGGCCACGGCGTCGGGACCCTCGCCGACGATGCGGCCGGCCTGACGCTCGGCGGGCAGTTCGAGACCGGTGACGCTGAACTGCGCGGCGCCGAGCGTGATGGGCTTCACCTCGAGCGGCTTCTTCTTCGCCGCCATGATGCCCTTGAGCGCCGGGAGGCGCGGGTTGTTGAGGCCCTTGTCGCACGTCACGACGGCCGGCAGCGACGCGGCGAGCACCTCGACGCCCCCTTCCACCTCGCGCTCCGCCTCGAGGGCGCCGCTGGTCACGTCGAGCTTCACGGCCGCCGTGACGCAGGGCAGTCCGAGCAGCTCCGCCACCATCGGACCCGCGGCGTGGTTGTAGTCGTCCACGGCCATCTTGCCGAGCAGGATCAAGTCGTAGCCGCCGTCCTTGAGCTCCGCGGCGAGCGCCTTCGCCACCTCGAGCGCGTCGGGCGAGCCGGCCGACTGCAGGTGCACGGCGCGATCGATGCCCATCGCGAGACCCTGCCGCAGCGTCTCCTGCACGCTGTCGCCACCGAGGGCGATGACCACCGTCTCGCCGGCCCCCGCCTTCTCCTTCAACGCGATGGCCGCCTCGAGGGCGAACTCGTCATAGGGATTGGGAATGAACTTGAGGCCGGTTTCGTCGATCGAGGCACGATCGGCACCGATCACGATCTTCGACGTCGTATCGGGCACGCGCTTGAGGCAGACGGCGATCTTCACCTTTGGCTCTTCTCCACGCTGAATGGGACCGGAGGGGCATACCCCCGGCGGGCGCAAAGGTAGCTCGCGCCAGTGGAGGTCGCCACCCCAGCTTAAGCGATTGTGAAGATTGGGCTTACGTGCTTGGAGAAATCACCCTTCGCGCTGCAGCCGCTGCTCGATCCGCTCCCGAAGCAGTCGGGCCGCTTCCCACGCCGCGAGCCATGTGCGCCCCTCGGCGCCGCCCAGCTCGTATGGGCAGACCGCCAGCGACTGGCCCGCGTGGAACGCCTCCCGGCCTTCATGGCGGGCGCGCTGCAGGCGCATCTCGAGGCTGTCATGGGGCACGCGGGATCCGGTGAAGAGTAGCGGTTCCCAATGTCGTGATTCCGCGCGGACCTGTAAAGCCGCGCGGGCCCGGGCCCGCCC
>JBJMOZ010000289.1:0-6125 GCA_045803465.1 Gemmatimonadales bacterium
CCGTCCTCGCGCTCGGCGCGAGGCTCGGTCGTCGCCTCGGTTTCGGCCGGCTTCTGACGGTGGCGCGGCTCGGCCGTCACGACAGCCGGCGAGGCATCGCCGGGCGCGATCTCGAACTGCCCGTTCTCGAGGCGCGTGACCTTGATGAGGCCCTTGTGCCCGGCTTCGCTGACGAACTTGCTGAAGCGGTTGAAGCCCGCGTTCTTCTCGTCGAAGTTCGGGTCGATCTGCTGCATCACCTGCTTGAGGCGATCGGAGCGCATCACGTCGCCGTTGGCCGCCATCTTCCGTGCGGCCTCTCCCACCAGCTCCCACGGATCGCGCTGCGCCGACGGCAGGTCGGTTTCCTTCGTCAGGCCGGCAAGGTCGGAGTAGGAGAAGTACTCGTCGCAGTTCTGGATCAGGATGTCGCTGGCCGATTCGCGGATGCCGACGCCGATGACGTACTTGCCGTACTCCTTCAGCTTGATGACGAGCATCGAGAAGTCGCTGTCGCCCGAGAGCAGGATGAACGTCCCGATCTCCGGCCGCGTGAACACCAGCTCGATGGCGTCGATCGCCAGGCGAATGTCGGTCGCGTTCTTCTTCGTCGAGCCGAAGGCCGGCGCGAAGATCAGGTCGATCGACGATTCGGAGAGCGGGACGATGTACTGCGGGTAGCGGCGCCAGTCGGCGTAGGCGCGCTGGACGGCGACCTTGCCCTTGATGATGTCGCTGTTGAGGAGGGTGCGGAGCTCCTTGGTGAGGTCGGAGCGGACGCCGAGCGTGACGTTGTCGAAGTCGATCAGGAGCGCCGCATTGGGCGCGTGGACCAGCGGTTCGGCGCGCGCGCCGACCAGGTGTCGTGGTGTCACGAAGGTTTGGGTTCCCGGGCGCGGCTGTGCGCGCCCTGCCGTTCGATCGCGTGACCGCCGGGCTCCCAGTGAGCCAGGTGGCCGCCCTTGCGGCCCCACTCAGCCACCTCGGGGGAGGCCAACGCCGCCATGTGGCCACTCTGGCCAGGCGACGCGCGCCTCCGCCGCAGGTCGTGCGAGCGAAGTCCAGTCCGGGCGGAATCTGCCGGTCGGGTCGGGTGCGTGGGGCCGGGACCTTCCCGGCCAATGCGGCACACCGGTCCAACCGGGCGCAAATGTAGGCGCATCGGGGGTCATCGGGTAGAGGACGCCCCCAACATGGCCGCGACAGCCCGTTCGGCCGCCCGACCGTCCCAGAGCGGCGGACGGGGTGCCGCCTCCCTCTCCGAAGTGCTGCACACCTGCTCGATGCCGGCACGGATTGCGGACGCCTCGGGCGCGACGAGCCGATTGGTGCCCGCCGCGACGGTCTCCGACCACTCGGTCGTGGTGCGCGCGGTAAGGCACGGCACACCGAGCACGGTCGTCTCCACCTGCAGTCCGCCCGAGTCGGTGAGCACCAGGCGGGCATGCTCGAGCAACCCGATCGTCTCGAGGTATCCCTGCGGCTCGACGAGCTGCACGGCACCGAGCTCGTCCCGGAGACCGAATGCCTCGAGGCGCGCACGCGTGCGCGGATGCAGCGGGAAGAGCACGGGCATCGTGGTCGCGAGATGTGCGAGCCCGCGGACGATCTCGCGCAGCGTGCCGTGATCGTCCACGTTGGCGGCGCGATGGAACGTCGCGACCGCGTAAGCGCGTTCCGTCAGGCCGAAGCGTGCCGGCATGCCGAGCGCCGTGGCACGCGGACGAAGCGCGAGCAGCGTATCCACCATGACGTTGCCGACCGCCTTGATGCGCGCGTCCGGGATGCCCTCGCGTCGCAGGTTCGCATCGGCCGAGGCGCCCGGCGTCAGGCAGAGGTCGGCGAGCTGGTCGGTGAGGACGCGGTTCGTCTCCTCCGGCATGGTGCGATCGAAGCTGCGCACGCCCGCCTCCACGTGCGCGACTCGGATGCCCTTCTTCTGCGCCACGAGCGCCGCGGCGAGCGTGGAGTTCACATCGCCGTACACGACCACCCAGTCGGGCACGTAGCGCTCGTATACCGGCTCGAGCGCGATGAGCATGCGCCCCGTCTGCTCGGCATGCGAGCCGGAGCCCACGCCAAGGTGCACATCGGGCGAGGGCAGCTCGAGGTCGCGGAAGAAGGCATCGCTCATCGCCACGTCGTAATGCTGGCCGGTGTGTACGAGCACGTGCGTGGCGGCGGCCGGGGCGCGCAACAGCGGCGCCACTTTCATGAAATTCGGACGGGCCCCGACGACGTGGAGGAGACGTGTCATCAGGGAAGGCGCGCCGGCGATCGGATCAGGCGACGCCGTGTGAGGCGCGTGGCAGCTCGAGCACGAAGGAGAACCGCGTGCCGACGCCGGACTCGGTTTCCACCTGCAGTGTGGAACCCATGGCCTCGACCAGCTTGCGGCAGATCGAGAGCCCGAGCCCCGAGCCGGAGAAGGCGTACTCGCCTGGCCGCTGGCGCCGACGGAACGGCTCGAAGAGGCTGGCCATCGCCTGCGGCGGGATGCCGCGCCCCGTGTCGCGCACGGAGAACTCCACGAGGTCGCCGTCGAGCGGAACGCCCTGCACCTCGACCGCGCCATCGGTGGTGAACTTGAGCGCGTTGGTGGTCAGGTTGAGCAGCACTCGGCTCAGCGCCACCGGGTGGCCCACGCGGAAATCGGCGTCGGGCGTGTGCACGTGCACCGCGAGCCCCTTCTCCTCCGCGATCGGCAGCACGATGTCGCGCACCGATTCGAAGATGTCGGCCACCGAGAAGGGGATCGGGTCGAGATCCACCAGCCGGTCGCCGCCGCGCGCGAGCTCGATCACGTCGCTGGCCACCGAGCTCAGCCCGAAGGCCGCGCTGTAGATGAGGCCAAGCTGCCGCTCCTGCACCGGCGTCAGCGGGCCGCTGCGGCCGCGCTGGATGGTCTCGGCGAGGAAGAGGATCGACGTGAGGGGCGAGCGCAGATCGTGTGCGACCTCCACCACGAGCTCGAGGCCGTCCGGTCCCGAGAGCCGGTCGGAGAAGTACTGCGCCCAGTCGGGCTCGAGCGTGCGTGCCACGTGTTCGAGCGCGCCGAAGAGCCGCACCACCTCCCCGCCGTCCACGGTGCCTCGTGGCTGCGCGAGTGCAGCCGTGAGCTGGGAGCGCATCATCCCGAGCAGCGCGCGCGCGAGGATCGAGCGCGATACGGCATGCGAGCCGGGATCCGGATGCAGCGCGGCTCGCACCGCGTTGGCCAGGTCACGCAGCGCCAGGCTGGCTTCCTCGACCGTGCCCGCATGGTGCAGCACGCGTCGCGCTTCGCCCTCGGTTTCGAGCACGGCCTGCTGCAGCGCCTCCACGAGCACGGGCGCCAGCGGGACGGCCGGTCCGGCCGGATCCCACACCGCCACGTGCCCCGACGGGACGGCAAATCGCCCGGTATCGGGCATCTCGCTCACCGGCGCGGAGGCGCTGCTGTTCACTCCACACCCTCGGCCGTATCGGCCTTGGTGAGCCCATGCTTGTCCATCAGGCGGTAGAGCGTGGTCCGGTCGATGCCGGCCAGCCGTGCCGCCTTGGACATGTTGCCCGAAGCCCGCGTCACGAGCCGAGCGAGGTACTCGCGCTCGAAGTGCCCGATGATCCGGTCCTTTGCCACATGGAATGCGTCGTCCAGGTTGGCCGTCGCCGGCGTCGCGGTGACGGCGGCGTCCGGCGGCGTCCAGTCCGGGGTATCCTCGTACAACGGGATGTCGTCCGGCTGGATGAACTGCTCGGGTTCGGCGAGCACCGCTACGTGCTCGATCACGTTCTGCAGCTCACGCACGTTGCCGCGCCACGGCCTCGACCTGAGGAACGCGATGGCCGAATCGCTGAGCCGCGGGATCCGCTCGATGGTCTGGCGGTGTCGCTGCCAGTAGTAGGTGAGGAAATGCGCCGCGAGGAGGGGAATGTCCTCCTGCCGCTGCCGCAGCGGGGGCAGCTTGATGGGCACCACGCGCAACCGGTAGTACAAGTCGTTGCGCAGGATGCTCTTGTCCACCGCTTCCTGCGGGTCGCGGTTGGTCGCGGAAATGAAGCGCACGTCCACCACCGCATCGACCCCTTCGCTGCCGACGCGCCGCACCACGCCGTCCTGGATGACGCGCAGCAGCTTCGCCTGCAGCGGCAACGACATCTCGGTGAGCTCGTCCAGAAAGAGGGTGCCGCCGTTGGCCGTCTCGAGCAGTCCGGGCTTGTCGCGATCGGCGCCGGTGAACGAGCCCTTCCGGTGACCGAACATCTCCGACTCGAGCAGCTGCTCCGGCAGGGCGGCGCAGTTGAGCGGCACGAGGGCACGCGCGGCGCGGCGGCTCGAATGATGGATGAGCTGGGCGATGACCTCCTTGCCGGTGCCGCTCTCGCCGCTGATGAGCACGGAGGCGTCCGTGGGCGCCACCTTCCGCGCCAGCTCGACCGCCTTGCGGAAGGCCGGCGAGATGCCGATCAGCGCCGACTTCTCCACGGCGGTGCCGACCTGCTGCTGCAGCTGCGCGCGCAGCTCCCGCGTCTCGCGGGAGACCATGACGGCGTGCGATGCCCGCCCGATGAGGACGTGCAGGTGCGTGGCGGAGAAGGGCTTGGGGAGGTAGTCCCAGGCGCCCATGCGGAGCGCCTCGATGCTGCTCGTGACCGACGGGTTGCCCGTCATCACCACGACGATCGTGTCCTTGTGGGCCTCGAGCGTCGTCTTCAGGATGTCGAGCCCGGAGACGTTCGACATGTAGAGGTCGACCAGCACGATGTCGAACTTCCGGCGGCGCATCGTGTCCATCGCCTCTTCACCGCGGCCGATCGTGGTGACATTGTAGCCGTCGGCCTGGAGCACGGTGGCACAGCTCTCCCGGAGCGTGCGCTCGTCGTCGATGATGGCGATGCGGATGCTCGCCTTGACCTCGGCCGGGATGGCCAGAGGGTCTCGGGTGGCGTCGGATACCTCGATCATTCCGGTCACGGCGTCTCCGTCTGCCCGGTCGCTCTTGCGATCCGCCGAGCGGGAGTGTGGCGTCTTGAAGGCCGCACACTAAGTGCGCCTGTTGCGTGCGTCAAGCAAATTGTGATCTTCAGGCTCGTGTCTGAGTCTGGCAAGCAACATGCCGATGCGGTGGCGCAACAGGAGTCCGGGGGGTTCAGGGGGTCTAAACCCTTTGTCCCCACGGAATTTGTGCCAGTTCAGGAGTCTCCGGCGAAGGGATCGGCGCTATCTTGGACGGGTACTCCTCTTGCGTTCCACCTCGGCTGGAGGCGACGGGCGACCCGTTGCCGAACGTCGGTCCATAAGGAGAGTGCATGGCGAGTGAACTGACCGGTCCGCTGGCCCCGACCGGAACGGGATCGCTGGCAACCGTGCCCCCGGGCTACCCCGCCCCGGACGCGCTGCCCCCACTCGAGGAGCAGGAGGGCGGCATCCCGTGGGAGCGCTTCCTGGCGGCGATCAAGCGGTACAAGTGGCTGGTGGTGGCGGTGGCCCTCATCGGCAGCCTCTTGAGCGTGCTCGCCTCGCGCTTCGTGAAGCCGGAATACTCCGTCACCAGCACCATCTACATCGAGGAGCCGCCGCGCGCCGCCGGCCCCATCCGGGCCGAAGAACTGCTCTCCTCGGTCCAGTGGGTCGAGCTGTTGCGCACCAATGCCGTGCTCGACTCGGTGGTGGAGCGTCAGGCGCTGTTCGTCTCCACCGGCAAGCCCCGCGACTCGGTCCTCATCAAGGGCTTCTCCCTGTCGCAGTCCCGCTTCCGTCCCGGTACGTACGAGGTGGAGCGCGACGGCAAGTCCGGCGAGTTCCGCCTCCTGCTCCCCGACGGCACCGTCGCCAGCCGCGCCAGCGCCGGGGATTCGCTCGGCCGCGAGCTGGGCTTCCGCTGGGTGCCATCGCCCGATGCGCTCGAGCCCGGCTCGACGGCCGAGATCCGGGTCCGTTCGCCCCGTGACGCGTCGGGCCTGCTGCTCGAGAACATGCGCGTGACGATGGCCGACAACGGCAACTTCATGCGCGTCTCGCTCACCGGGACCGATCCGATTCGGCTCACCTCGGTCACCAACGACCTGACCGGACAGTTCGTCAACCTGGCGGCCGATCTCAAGCGCGCCAAGCTGCGCGAGACCGCACGCATCCTGAAGGAACAGCTCGAGTACTCGGCCGC
>JBJMOZ010000301.1:0-4383 GCA_045803465.1 Gemmatimonadales bacterium
GGCGTGCCGATGGGCTATGGCGGCCCGCATGCCGCCTTCTTCGCCACCAGGGACGAGTACAAGCGCCACATGCCGGGTCGCATCATCGGCATGTCGAAGGATGTCGACGGCCGGCCCGCGCTCCGCATGGCGCTGCAGACGCGGGAGCAGCACATCCGTCGCGAGAAGGCCACCAGCAACGTCTGCACGGCGCAGGTGCTGCTCGCCGTCATGGCCAGCATGTACACCGTCTACCACGGGCCGGGCGGCCTCCGCCGCATCGCGGAGCGCACGCATTCGCGCGCCGTGATCCTGGCGAATGCGCTGCGCCGGCTGCGCTACCGGATCGTGCACGACCACTTCTTCGACACGCTGTGCGTCGAGCTCGAGCGCTGGGCCCTGCCCCGCGTGGTGGATGCGGCGCGCTCGCGGAAGATCAATCTGCGGGTGCTCTCGCCCACCCGCCTCGGCATTGCGCTCGACGAGACCACCTCGCTGGGCGACGTGGCCGACCTCATCACGATCTTCTCGCTGAACGAGACGCTGCCGTTCATGCTGGACGACATCGGCGTGCAGGCGGCGCGCGCCATCCCGGAGGCGTTGACGCGCACGAGCGCGTACCTCACGCACCCGGTGTTCCACCGGTACCACTCCGAGACCGAGATGCTGCGCTACATCAAGCGCCTCGAGTCGCGGGACCTCTCGCTGTGCCACGCCATGATCCCGCTGGGCAGCTGCACGATGAAGCTGAACGCGACGAGCGAGATGATGCCGATCAGCTGGCGCGGCTTCAACCGCATCCACCCGTTCGCGCCGAGGGATCAGGCGCAGGGCTTCGCGGAGCTGTTCCGGCAGCTGGAGTACCAGCTGGCCGAGATCACGGGATTCGACCGGGTGTCGCTGCAGCCCAACGCGGGGTCGCAGGGCGAGTACGCTGGGCTCATGACGATCCGCGCCTATCACCACTCGCGCGGCGACACGCAGCGCACCGTGTGCCTCATCCCGATGTCGGCCCACGGCACGAACCCCGCGAGCGCCGTCATGGCCGGCATGACGGTGGTGCCGGTGAAGAGCGACGAGCGGGGCAACGTCGACATCGCCGACCTGCGCGCGAAGGCCGCGCAGCACGCCAGGACGCTCGCGGCGCTCATGGTGACCTACCCGAGCACGCACGGCGTCTTCGAGTCCGGCATCCGGGAGATCTGCCGCATCGTGCACGAGCACGGGGGGCAGGTCTACATGGACGGCGCCAACATGAACGCGCAGGTGGGCCTGTGTCGCCCCGGCGATTTCGGCGCCGATGTCTGCCACCTCAACCTGCACAAGACCTTCGCCATTCCGCACGGCGGCGGCGGCCCGGGCATGGGGCCGATCGGCGTGGCGGAACACCTCGCGCCGTTCCTGCCCGACAGCCCGGTGGTGCCGCTCGGCCACAGCCAGACGTGCGGCGCCATCTCGGCGGCGCCGTGGGGCAGCGCGGGCGTGCTGCCGATCAGCTGGGCCTACATCAACCTCCTTGGCTATGACGGCCTCGCCGAGTCGACCAAGGTGGCGATCCTCAACGCCAACTACGTCGCGCGACGACTGCAGGATCACTTCGAGCTGCTCTACAGCGGGCGTGCGGGCCTCGTGGCACACGAGTGCATCATCGACGTGCGGCCGTTCAAGGCCACGGCGGGCATCGACGTCGAGGACATCGCGAAGCGACTCATCGACTTCGGGTTCCACCCGCCGACGGTGTCGTTCCCGGTCCCCGGCACGCTCATGATCGAGCCCACGGAGAGCGAGTCGAAGGAGGAGCTCGACCGCTTCTGCGACGCGCTGATCGCCATCCGCGAGGAGATCCGCGCGGTGGAGGAGGGCCATGCGCCGCGCGAGAACAACGTGCTTACCAACGCGCCGCACACGCTGCAGCAGGTCATCGCCGATGGTTGGGATCGCCCGTACGCCCGCGAGGCGGCGGCCTTCCCGTCGCATCAGGTGCGGGAACTGAAGGTGTGGCCGACGGTCGGCCGCATCGACAGCGCGTTCGGCGACCGCAATCTCATCTGCACATGCGTAGGGATGGAGGAGTTCGCCTGAGGTAGGGGCATGCCCGCTTTCCTCTGGCTCGACCCCCGGCCCCGGCCGGGCTGGCACAACATGGCGCTCGACGCCGCGCTGCTCGACCGGGCGCGGCGCACGGGCGCGATGGTGCTGCGCCTCTATCGCTGGTCGCCGTCGTGTCTTTCCTTCGGCCGCCACGAGCCGGCAGGGCGGCGCTACGACCGGGCGCGCATCGAGGCGCTCGGTCTCGACGCGGTGCGCCGCCCCACCGGCGGGCGGGCCGTGTGGCACGCACATGAACTCACCTACTCCATCACCGCGCCGCTGCAGGCGCTGGGCGGCCTGCGCGAGGCCTACCTGGACATCCACGCCATGCTGGCCGCCGCCGTCCGGCGACTCGGCGCCGAAGTGGACCTGGCCCGCGCGCCGGCACGCAGCCCCGGCCTGGCAGCCGGCGCCTGCTTCGCCGGCGCCGTGGGTGGCGAATTGGTCGTGGCGGGCGACAAGCTCGTCGGCAGCGCGCAGCTTCGCGAGGGAGGCGCATTGCTGCAGCACGGCTCGCTCCTGCTCGACGGCGACCAGCACCTCGTCACCGACCTGGCACTGGGCCCCGCCCAGCTCACCCGCTCGCGATCGCTCGCCGAGGTGCTGCGCCGGCCCGTCTCGTTCGACGAAGCCGCGTGTGCCGTGACCGAGGCCGCACGCACGTGGCGTGCGGGGTGGCGGCTGTTTCATGAGGAGGAGGCCGTGCTCGGTGCCGCCACTGCCCACGCCGCCCGCTTCAGCGATCCCGGCTGGACCTGGAACCGCTGAGCCCTCTGCACGCGCGCCGACCGCATTCCTATACTTCAGCACGGCGCGTGACGCGCCTGCACCCCCAGTTCGCTTTCTCGATGGCACCCCAGGACCTCGATGCGCCGGTTCCCCCCGTTCGCGCTGTCGCTCGTGCTCGCCGTCCTGCCCGCCCTGCTGCGGGCGCAGGCCCCTGCGCGCGACGCCCTGGTGATCGCGACGGGCGAGGATGTGCAGTTGCCCGTGCCCACGCTCACCACGACGGCCGAGGCGACTCGCGTCAGCGAGCTGCTGTTCCTGCGCCTCGGGCGGTTCGCCGGCACGAGTCACGGCGACAAGGCGGCGGTGCCTGAACTGGCCCAGCGCTGGAGCCGGCAGGATGACCGCACGATCGTCTTCGAGCTCGATCCGCGCGCCCGCTGGCACGACGGCACGCCCGTCACGGCGCGCGACGTGCTCTTCAGTTTCGAGCGCGCCCGCAACCCGAAGCTCGTCCCGACGCTCGCGCGCCTGCTCCGTGACGTCGAGTCGGTGTCGGCCGCCGACGAGCGACGCATCACGATCCGCTTCACGCGCGCCTATCCCGAGCAACTCTACGACGCCACCTACCACGTGCTGGTGCTGCCGTCGCACCTCCTCGCCGGCGTGCCGCCCGACAGTCTCGCCGCGTCGGCCTTCGCGCAGCAGCCGGTCGGCAACGGCCCGTACCGCTACGTGCGGCGCGTGCCGGCGCAGTTCACCGAGATCGAGGCGGCGCCCGACTTCTTCCTGGGCCGGCCCACGGTGCCGCGGATCATCTTCCGCTACGCCACCGAGCACGAGGCGCGGCTCAACCTCGTGCTCTCCGGCGAGGCGGACGTGCTCGAGGACCTCCTGCCACCCGTGAGCGAGGTGCCGCGGCTCGCGTCGCGGCCCGATCTCCGGATCGCGCGACTACCGTCGATGTCCGTCGCGTTCATCTGGTTCAATCAGCGGAACCCCGCCGACACCACGCAAGCTCATCCGCTGCTGACCGATCGCGAGGTGCGCCGCGCGCTCGTGCTCGGGCTCGATCGCGCCACGCTCACGAAGGCCATCTACGGCGACTATGCCAAGGTGCCCTCGGTACCAGTGGCCACGGCCGTGTGGGTGTCGCCCTTTGCGCCGCCAGCGCCGCCCTACCGGCCCGAGGAAGCGAAGAAGATCCTTGCCGCCCGCGGCTTCGCCGATCGCGACGGCGATGGCATTCTCGAGCGCGACGGCCGACCGCTCTCCCTGACGCTCATCGTGCCCACCTCGAGCCTCGCGCGGCGGCTCGCGGCCACCATCGCGCAGGAGCAGTACCGGCGGCTGGGCATCGACGTGCAGGTGAAGGCGCTCGAATTCCGCGCCTTCACGGCCGCGGCGCGCAGCGGCGACTTCGACCTCGCCGTCGACCAGCGCTTCCAGGACCCATCGCCCTTCGGCATCACCAACGTCTGGACCTGCGGTGGGGCACCGCAGTCCAACCTCGGGCGCTTCTGCGATCCGCGCGTGGACAGCCTCCTCGCCCGTGCCCGCACCGAGACCGATCCGAAGAAGACGTGG
>JBJMOZ010000354.1:0-15351 GCA_045803465.1 Gemmatimonadales bacterium
GGTCACCGCCTGCCGCTCCGCCTCGCTCATCTCCGGCAGGGCCGCGATCAGGGGCAGCGTCATCTTGTGCTCCCGCAGGTCCAGTCCGGACGGCTTGCCGGTCACGCTGGTGTCCTCCGTGTAGTCGAGCAGGTCGTCGACGATCTGGAACGCCATGCCAAGCGCCTCGCCGAAGCGGCCGAGGGCGTCGCGCAGGCGAGGCTCGGCGTGATACGCGCCCACTTCGCACGCACCCGCGATGAGCGACGCCGTCTTGGCCTTGATGAGGAGATCGTAGTCCTCCTCGGTGAACTTCAGGTAGTCGTGCGCCAGCAACTGCCGCATCTCGCAGACGGTCATGTCGTTGGTGACTCGGCTCATGACGCGCAACGGGTGCATGTCGCCGATGCGGACCAGCTCGATCATCGCGCGCGAGAACAGGTAGTCGCCCATGATGACCGACACCTGATGGCTGAACAGCGAGTTGATCGTCGGCATGCCGCGGCGAAGCACGGAGTGATCCACCGAATCGTCGTGCACCAGCGTGGCGAGGTGCACCAGTTCGATGGCCGCCGCGAGCGGAATGGCGCGCTCGGTGGGCTCGCCCACCGCCGCGTCGGCCAGCAGCACGAGCGTGGGCCGGAACATCTTGCCCTGCATGCGCAGCAGGTGCGAGTTCACGTCCACGATCAGCTTGAAGTCGGCCTCGACGACCTGCCGGAGATGGGCCTGCACCGCAGGCAGTCGCGCCGCGATGGGGGCCTGCACCACCGACAGCGTCACCGGCGCCACCTGGGATTGGGTCACTGGCGTCCCGTCATCAGTCGGTTGATCCGCTCGTTGGTATCCTGGAACCGGATGTCCACGGCGAGCGCGCGCTCGTAGAGGCTCCGCGCCGCCTCCGCCTTGCCCTGCTCTTCCGCCGACCGCGCCATCCAGTAGATGAGCCCGATCTTGTCGTCGTCGCCGCCCGCGAGCGTGTCCACGGCGCGGCGCAGCACCGCCTCGGCCACCGCGAACTGGCCCTTCTCGTAGAAGCAGATCCCGAGCGCCTCCGACGTCCGCAGCCGGCCCTCGGGCGCACGCAGCGCCCGCTGGAACTCGGCCACCGCCTCGTCGAACAGCCCCATTTCCTTGAACGCGATGCCCAGGTCGTAGTGCGCCTGGTAGTCGTCGAGATCGACGTTCTCGTCGATGCCCTTCTTGAACTGCGCCAGCATCTCCTCGAAATCGTGCTGCTCGTCGCCGGTCGGGTCCACCTGCTGCCCCGTCATGCGCGTGTCCCGGGGCCGGCCCTCCTCCTCGATGACCAGTGACCGGAGATCGATGAAGTCGTCGGACGTCGGCAGCGGTCGTGGTGCCGATGGCACCGGCTCCGCAGCGGCCGGCTCCTGCACTTCGAGATCGAATGCCTCGAGCTCGGGCGAGTCGGGTTCGGGCTCGGCGGCACCGTACGTGTCGTCCTCGACGACGGCGGCAGCGTCCGTCCCGTCGTCTGCCTCTGGCATCGCTACGACGCTCGCCCCTTCACCCTCCGCGGCCGGCTCGAGGTCGAGCACGCCGAGCAGCTGAAGGGCCAGCATGGCCCGGGCGTTGTCCGGATCGTGCTCCAGCACGCGCCAGTACACCGCGATCGCCTTGTCCTCGGATTGCCCGCGCGCGAGCGCGTCGGCGAGGTCGAGATAGGCGCCGAGCAGGCTGTCGCGATCGCCCGCGCGGTAGGCATACTCCACCCGGCGCTGGTAGAACCTGACGTCCTCGGGCTGCAGGGTGATGAGCAGCGCGAGCAGCGACTCCGCCCGTTCCAGGTCGCCGGCGGACTCGTAGCCGGACAGCGCGAGCTCGAACTCGTCGGTGGCGCGACTCGTCTCGCCCTGCAGCAGCAATGCCTCGCCGAGTTCCCGGTGATGCTCCGGGTTCTCGGGGTCCTCGAGCACCATCTCCTCGAGCGCCTCGACCGTCCTGGACGTCCCCGTCGGCTGCCAGGGCTCGCCCGCCACGACGCCGAATTCGGCCGGCTGCCCCGGCTCTGCACCGGCCTCGTCCGGCTCCGTGTCGATCGACTCGAGGTCGTCGACCGAGAACTCGTCCGTCCCGGGTGCGGGCGCTTCGAGCGCCGCGGATGCCGGCGGCAGCTCCTGATCCAGCGAAAAATCGTCGAGCGTACCGTCGGCCGCCACCTCATCCTCGAGCAGGGCGTCGGACTCGTCCGCGAACCCTTCGAAGCCGACCATGTCGGGATCGGCGCTGCCGAGCTCGAGTCCTTCGAGTGGTCGAGACTCGAGGTCCTCGACGACATCGAACGCGGGCTCGAGCATGAGCTCCATGCCGTCGGACGCGAGCACCTCGGCCGCCTCCGGCTCGATCGGCTCGAAGCCCTCGACCGGCTCGATGATCTCGACCTCGGTGGACTCGATCGTGTTGAGCTCGATGTCGCCGAGCAGCATGCCCTCGGGCCGATCCGCTCCCGGATCGCTGAAGCTGGGCTCGGCCACCAGCGGCTCGACCTCGACGAACGAGGCGTCCGCGCTCGCGTCGAGCGGCGATCCCACGTCGAGGAACTGCAGCGGCTCGCCGGGCTCCTCGGGCTCCGGTGCATCGACGCCCTCGGATGCCGTGGGCACGGGCGTGCGCGGTACCGGTGTTGCGGGAACGTGCGCAGGCGGTGGCGTCAGGCGCGGCGCGGCGGCGACCTGGGTACTCGTGTCGAGGAAGACGAGGCCGCTCGCGCTGGCCGGCAGTTCCTGCTCGCCCGTCGCGTGATGCCCCGCCTCGATCGCCTCGATCTGCTCACGCGTGCGCAAGGCGCCCACACGATCGCCGCGCGCCTCGAGATCGCCGGCGAGCTTTTCCAGCTGCTCCTTCGCCTCCTCGTCGCGCGATGCGGCGCGGAGCAGCTCGATGAGCATCAGGCGAATTTCCTGGTCGCCGGAGAACTGGTCGGCGAAGACCTTCACCGCCTTGAACGCGTCGTCGAGCTGCCCCGCGCGGTTCATGCGGTCGAGGTAGTCGATCAGGTGCCGCTTCGCGTCCACCACCATGTTCTTGCGGGCGTGGATCTGGGCGAGCTTGAAGTAGATCTGGGTGCGCGACGGATTGACCCGCAGGATCTTTCCGCACAACGCGATCGCGTTGTTGAGGAAGCCCTGCTCGGTGTACAGGTCGGCGGCGCGCTCGTAGCTGCGCACGGCCGCGGCGGTGTCGTTGACCTTCATGTAGAGGTCGCCGACGCGATTGTACAGCGAGAGGTCGGGGTGCTGGTCCTTGCCCGACTCGAACTCGTGAATGGCCTTCAGATAGACGTCGATCGCTCGCCGCCAATCTTCCTTCTGCTCGTATTTCCGCGCCGTATCCTTGAGTTTCTCGAGATTCATCCGGCTCGGCTGGCAGAGGGGAAAACGCGACAGCACATCAACTTACAAAGGTAGGAGCGCGGGCGGACCGGAGCAAGCGACCCGCGGGTCACGGGGCCAGTTCGCCCCGGAGCACGCGTCCCGTGAGCCGGTCGAGGTCCGGAGCCGGCGGCCGGTCCTCGGCGAGTGCGCGGATGCCGGTGCCGTCCGCGCGGACCGCTCGATACAGGTCCTGCACGCCGCGGCCGGGCTTGAGCGGCGCCAGGAACTCGAGCCCCTGCGCGCCGCAGAGGAGTTCCGAGGCCACCACGCACGCGGCATTGCGCAGGATGCGCTGCGCCTTCCACGCGGCCCCCATGCCCATCGGCACGAAGTCCTCCTGGTTCGCGTCGGTGGGTATCGAGCCGATGCTCGCGGGCATCGCGAGAGTGCGGGATTCGGCGACGAGCGAGGCTGCAGTGATCTGCACCATCATGTAACCCGACGAGAGTCCCGGATCGCGGGTCAAGAAGGCCGGCAGCCCCTGCGAGAGATCGGGGTTGACCAGCCGCTCGACCCGCCGCTCGGCGATGGCCTGCAGCGTGACCAGGCCGATGGCCAGCACGTCGAGCGCCTGCGCCACCGGCTGGCCGTGGAAATTGCCGCCCGACATCACCTCGCCCGACTCGAACACGAGCGGGTTGTCGGTGGACGCGTTCAGCTCGATCTCGGCCGTCGTGGCGGCGAAGCGGATGGCGTCGTGCACTGCACCGAGCACCTGGGGCGAGCAACGCAGGCTGTAGGCGTCCTGCACGCGGTCGTCGTTCTCCCGGTGCGACTCGCGAATCTCGCTGCCGTCGAGCAGCTCGCGCATGAGCCGCGCGGCCTCGACCTGCCCGGGGTGCGGACGATTCTCGTGGATGCGCGGATCGAGCGGCACCGGCGTGCCACGCAGCGCCTCCAGGCTCATCGCGGCGGCCGCCACGGCGGTGCGCCACAGCGCGGTCGCGTCGTGCACCAGCAGCGCGAGCATGGCCGTCTGCGCCTGGGTGCCGTTGATGAACGAGATGCCTTCCTTGGGCGCGAACGTGAAAGCGCCCAGGCCGGCGGAGGCGAGCGCCACTGCTGCGGTCCGGCCATCGGCCAGCATGCCCTCCCCCATGAGCACGAGGGCGATGTGGCTCAGCGGAGCGAGGTCGCCGCTCGCGCCGACGCTGCCCTGCTCGGGCACCGCGGGCACGAGGCCGGCGTTGAGCAGCGCCACCAGCGCATCGACCAGCTCGGGACGCACTCCACTGGTGGGGCGCAGGAGCACGTTGGCGCGCAGGATCATCGCGGCGCGCACCACGTCGGTCGGCAGCAGGGCTCCCACGCCGGCGGCGTGACTGCGGATCAGGTTCACCTGCAGCTGCTCGAGCTGATCGGCGGCCACGCGCACGTTGGCGAGCTTGCCGAAGCCCGTGTTGATGCCGTAGATCGTGGCCCCGCTCGCGATGGCCGACTCGACCAGGGCGCGGCTGCGCGCAAGCGCCGCACGGGCACCGGGGTCGAGGGCAATGCTCACCGATTCGTCACGCGCCGCGCGGACCACGGCGTCGATCGTGAGGGAACGACCGTCGAGGATCAGGGCTGTCGTGGGCATGAGGCAAAGGTAGGTGGAGGCGCAGGTAGCTGGGAGTCCTTACGCCATCACCGCCCTACCCGCTGCCGTCACTGCCGCAAGAGCTGCGGATTGCCTTGATCGCCCTGGAACGACCAGTCCATGAGCAGGAACGTCTGTCCCACGTGCGTCACGCGGACACCGCCGAAGCGCAGGAAGCCGTCGTTCGCGAGCCCGCTCATCTGGAACACGTAGCCGAAGCTCGGCTGGACGGCGAGCGCCGCGCTGGAGTAGCCCGCCACGGGCGCGACGTCGATGCTCGTCAGGTCGGCGATGGGGCCGTTGCCGTACTGCTGCGCCGTGGTGCCGGCACGCACGAGCCGAAGCTGAAGGGCGCCACCACCGCCGCGCTCCACCACGAAGTCGGCGGTCGGATCGGCGCCGCCACCGACCAGACCGAGCTCGGCATCGCTCACCAGGCCGTTCGCGTCCGCGTCGCGCCAGAACCGGAAGCTGGCCTGGGTGACGTTGGCGTCGGGCGCGAACAGCGCCACGTTGCGCGACTCGAAGCGCGGCGTGTCGTCGCGAATCGGCGACCACAGGCTCTCGAACCCCTCGATCGTCGTCGCCGAGATGCCGAAGCAGCGGGGCGCGCCATTGGGCAGGGCGCTCACGATGAACTCCGGCGCCACCGTCGTGCCCTCGAGTGCCCAGTCGCCGCAGAGATCCTGGTCGAGGTCGTAGGCTGCGCTGTAGACGCGGTACGCCTCGAAGCCCTGCGGGTCCTCGTCGAAGGCGTTGTCGCTCCAGAAGAGCGCGATGGCGCCGTCGAGACTGGTCGTGGTCAGGCTTGCGGGTGGAGGCAGCGTGAGTCGCTCATCGATCGTGATGGTGTTGCTGCCCTCGGACTCGAAGCCGCCATCGTCCACGGCGGTGACGTAGTACTCCAGCTCGGGCACGCCCCGGTCGTGGAAGCTGTTCGACGTGGTCGTGCCCCGCAGGCCGAAGTCCTCGGACGTGCCGGTCCGCGAATACACGTTCCACACCACGACGCCCGACGCCGAGGGCGGGTCCCACTGCAGCAGCGTCGCCGTCGGGACGGCGCCGGGTCCGCCGGGGGTCACGGTATAGAAGAGGTTGGTGGGAGCCGGCAAGGAGCCGCCGGGAGGGCCGACGAAATCATCGCCACTGCTGCAGCCTGCCGCGAGCAGCAGCACCCACAACGCGCGCCTCATTGCATCAGCCTTTGAATGGAGTCCGGGACCACGGGAAGCACGGGATGTGCCAGCCCTCGCCCCCGCGCGGCTTCGCGTGGAATCAGGCTGAAAGGCCGCACCGGGGGACACTCGCGTCGCCCGGCAGGGACACTCAGCGCTCGAAGGTGGTCTGCTGGTAGTCCCACCGGAGGTCGGGCAGGTCGGTCAGGAACACCGAGAAGAAGAAGGCCACGTTGCCGTTGGCGTTCTTGATGAAGCTGAAGGCCGCCTTCCACTCGTGCAGGTCGCGCTCGAGCCTCAGGGTGGCCGATTCGAAGCGCGAGCCGGTCAAGTTGTACTGGCCCGACACCGACGCCGCCCAGAACGCCGTGGGTGAGAAGGCCATGCTGAAGTTCATGTTCTCGCGGTTCTCGGGCGCCACCTGCCCCGGCAGGAGGCCGTCCTTCCGGAAGCGCTGCAGCGTGAAGCTGAAGCTCGAGGTGAATCCCTTCCGGCCCGTGAGCATCGACTGCTGCGATTCGTAGAAGGAGCCGGGGCGGATGGGACGCCGGCTCTGCTCGGTCTGGAAATTCCTCGCGCGCTCGTTCTCCGGCGGCTGGCCCTGCGGACCGCGCGGGCCGCTGCCGAGACCGAGGCCGCCCAGGATCGACTGGAAGGTGCGGGACGAGAGCGAGAAATTGGCGTTCAGCGATTCGACGAAGGGCTTGAACGTCGCCGTGTCCGTGCCCGCCACGCCGCGCCACAGGTTGGTCCCGATCGAGAGGTTGAAGCCAGGCAGCAGGTCGCTGAGCAGCGAGTTGGTGATGGTCTGCGTGATCCAGCCGGTGCGTCCCGGCTGCTTCGCCTGCTCGAAGTCGTAGCTGAACCCGGTGGTCGAGATGCTCAGCAGCCGGTACTTCCGCGCGTTGGTGCCGAGGGTGTCGTTTGGCTCGGGCTTCGCCTTGCCCTCGAGGTTCTGCTGCAGCGAGACCGTGAGCAGGTTCTGCGGGTTGCTCCGGAGCAAAGGCGCCTGACCCGACGTCGTGATGGCGTTGGCGTACTCCTCGTTCACGTCCGCCGCTGGTGCGAACGCCCAGGTGACCAGCGGATTGATGCTGTGGCGCACCCGGCTGATGCCGGGCAGGAACCCGCCGAAGAAGGCGAAGAACGTCGGCGCCGCCGAGAGGCTGAACTGCGGGCGCTTGCCCTGCACCACCCAGTCGCCGTTGGTGTTGCGATTGCGTAGCGCGAACGGACCCCCCGTCACGTTCGTGACGCCGAACTGCGGCTGGATCTTCCAGCTGCCGCGGAAGAGCAGCGGCAGGTTGATGCCGGTGTCGAAATCGAGCTCGCTCTGGTAGCTGCCGCCGAAGTACCGCACCACCGGGTTGCCGGTGATGGGATCGGTGACGATCACCGAGTCGCGACCGACGTTGTTCCGGTCGGTGTAGCGCACCGTGTTCGCCCAGTTGAAGTTGCCGATCCGGAACGGCGTATCGAAGCGCGCGCTGAGCGTGCGGGTGTCGACCGAGTTGGCCAGCGTGTCGACGCCACCGCCCGGGCCCACGACGAAGATGTTGCCGCGGGGCTGGTTGCCGGAGATGTCGTTCGTGATGAGCACGCCTGGCGACCACGTGGCATTGCTGCCGAACGCGATGGGCTTCGGCGACACCGTGAGCGCCGGCAGCTGCATCGTGTAGCTGTCGTCGGTGATGTTCTGCCGCCGGTTGCCGCCCAGGCGGATGTTGCCCCAGTTGAACCTGCGCTCGTAGGTGGCCTGGCTGTTGATGCCCTGGGTGGTCTGCAGCGGGTCGATGGCGTTGTTGAACCCGACGCGAGTGTCGGACTGGTAGTTGAGCGACAGCGTGAGCGAGCTGCGCAGGCTGAAGCGCTGCTGGTGGCTCCATGAGACGGCCAGGTTGCCGCCACCGCCCGACTGGTTCTGCTTGTCGATGCTGAACGAGCCGTTCAGGAACCGGTTGAGCACCCGGTAGCTCGTCTGCGCGCCGTAGCGCACGTACTGGCCCGAGAACCAGTCCAGCCGGAACGTCACGTCGAGGTAGTCGTTCGTCGCCCAGTAGTAGCCGACGTTGGCGATCTGGCGGTCGTAGCCCGTGCTCGTGCGCACGATGTCGGCGAGGCCGATCTGCGGGATGAGCAGCCCCGAGTGGCGGCCCGGGCGCAGGTCCTGGAAGATGAACGGCAGCCACGCGATCGGGACGTCGCGGATGTAGAGCACCACCGGACGCGCCACCAGCACGTCCTCGGAGATCCACTTGATCTGGCGGGCGTTGAAGTGATAGTGCGGCGACGGCAGGTCGCAGCTCGTCAGCTCGCTCCGGCCCGCGAACATTCTATTCTCCACCGAGTCCTTGGCGACGTTGCCACGGATGAACCACGTCGTCCCGGTCTGGTTGAAGTTGGTGAGTGCCTGCGTGATGACGCCCCGGCGGCGGCACGTGTCGTAGCGAATCCCCTCGCCCACGAGCACCTGGCCCTCGCCGAACAGCTTCGGCTCGCCGTTGGCGTCGAGGGTGCACGCCGCCTCCTCGTAGGTGATCGTCTCCGCCTCCATCGTCGAGCCCTGCCGTTCGGTCATGGCGCGGCCGGTCAGCTCGAGCCGCCGGTCCGCGACGAACAGCGCGGCGGAGTCGCCCCGGTACTTGGTGACCACGTAGCCGGGGCGCGAGAGCAGCGCGCTGTAGGCAGAGTCGGGCGGAGAGAAGGTCTGAGAAGGCGCGGTCGGGAGCCCGATGCGCCGGGCGAGGGCAGTGTCGAGGGCCTGTCCCGGCGGCTGCCCGGGCTGCCCTGGCGCGCCCGGTGGGGCACGCGGCGTGGTATCGGTGCGGGTCACCGGCGGGCGCACAGTGGGATCCTGCGCGCTCGCGGGCGTGGCTGCACCAAGCGCCAGCACGGCGAAGATGAGCAGCGGTGCCGCGGCGAACGTGTCCTTGAGGCGACGCCGGTGGATGACGACGGCGCCCGCCACGCCCACTTCGTACAACAGGAGCAGCGGGGCCGTCATCATGAGCATCGAGAAGACGTCCGCCCCCGGCGAAAGCACCGCGCCCGCCACGAAGGCGCCCACGATGGCGAACCGGCGGAACCGGTGCAGGCCCGCCGGCGTCACCACGCCGAGGGCAGCGAGCAGGATGATCACCAGCGGCAGCTCGAACGAGATGCCCAGCGCCAGCACGATCTGCAGGACGAAGCCGAACCACTCGTTGTACGTGATCATCGGCTGCAGGGCTTCGCTCTGGAAGCTGAAGAACACCTTCACGGCCTGCGGCACCACGAAGATGTACCCGAGGGCGGCACCGGTGAGGAACAGCAGCATGCCGGCCACCAGGGCCGGCACCACGAGCTTCCGCTCGCGCTCGTAGAGCGCCGGGGAGAGGAATGCCCAGATCTGCCAGATGATCACCGGCGAGGCCAGCACGAGGCCGACCACGAAGCCCAGCTTCAGCACGATCATCAGCGGCTCGGTCGGGCTGGTGAACACCAGCCGGCCGGTGGGCAGGTACTGCGCGATCGGTTCCTTGAGCAGCGTGAGGACGTCGAGCTGCTGCACGGCCCACAACCCCACGGCGAAGCCCAGCACGACCGCCCCGAGACTCCGCAGGATCCGCATGCGGAGTTCCTCGAGATGATCGAGGAAGGGCATCTCGCCGCCAGGCATCGTCATGCGAATGCGCGCCGGGCGCTCAGCGCCCGATGGCCTTCAACCGATCGCGGGCGAGCGCCGCCTCGTCCGACTTGGGATACGACTTGGTGAGCTGGGTGTACGCCTCCTTCGCCGCGGCGCTGTCCTTCCGCCGCTCCGCGAGGAGCCCGAGGTTGTACAGCGCGGCCGCCGCCCGGGACGACTTGGGATGGCTCTGCACCACCTGCTGGTAGTACGACGACGCCGAATCGGGCGCCGACGACGCGTAGCTCTGGCCGATGAAATAGAGCGCATCGGGAACCAGCTCGCTCTCGGGATGCGTGCGCACCAGCTCCTGCAGGCCCACGCGTGCCGTCGAGGCGCTGCCCTTCCGGAGCTGCTGCAGCGACGCGTCGTACATCTGCTGCGCCGACGGGCCGGCGGGCGCCGGGCGTGTGCTGGTGTCGGGCGCGACGCCCGCGCCCGCCGGGGTCGTGTCCGGCCCCGTGGGGCGCGGGGCGCCGATCTGCTCCCCGCGCGCCTCGAGCTGCGAGCGCAGCTCGCGCAGCCGGCGCTGGCTCTGCCCGGTGAGCTCCTGCAGCTGCAGGAGCTGCTGCTGGATGCCATACAGGTCGTTCGAGAGATCGCCCTTCACCGTGGCGAGCTGCGTGCGCACGTTGCGCAGCGAGTCCGCCATGCGCTGCTGCGAGTTCACGACCTGCGTGAGCGTGACCAGCTCCACCGAGTCGCGCCGGGCCGACTCGGCGCGCATCTGCCCCAACTGCGTCTGCAACTGCTGCACCTGCTGCGTCGTCGCGAAGCAGCCGCCCAACAGGAGTGCGAGGAGCGGAAGGACCCGGCGTATCACTGCGGCGCGACCAGGTTGGTGCCGCCCGCCGTCACGTCGAACTCGTCGCGGCGATTGTTGGCGAACGCGGCCTCGTCGGCGCCGGCGGCCAGCGGGCGCTCCTCGCCGAAGGAGACGACCTCGATGCGCGCGCCTTCGACGCCCTTGTTCTCGAGGTAGCGCTTGGCCGCCGTCGCGCGGCGCATGCCGAGGGCGAGGTTGTACTCGTCCGAGCCGCGCTCGTCGGCATGGCCGCTGATGCGCACGCGCACGCCGGGGTTGGCCGCGAGGATCGCCGCCTTGCGGTCGAGGTTGGCCGCATCGTCGGCGCGCACGTCCGCCATGTCGTAGTCGAAGTGGATCATCGACTTGAGGTCGGTGCCCACCGCGCCGGCCATGGCGGCCTCGCGCTCGCGACGCTCGCGTTCGAGGCGCTCGCGCTCCGCGGCGGCCGCACTGTCGGCATTCGGGCCGGTGGGCGCGGCGGTCGCGACGGGGGCCGGCGCGGGCTCGGGCGCCGGGAGTTCCGGCTCCTGCTTGCCGCCGCAGGCCGCAAGCATGACCACCGAGGCGAGAGCGAAGGCGAGCGGGCGAGCGTTCATATGTGTCCTCCTGGCAAGGGACTACTTGAGGCGGCGCGACCAGGCCGGGAGGCGGGCTGCCCCCGGCGTGACCAACTGGCGCGTCCGGCCCGTATCGATATCGATGACCCACAGTTGCCGCCGGCCGGAGCGGTCGGAGACGAACGCCACATGGCGCCCGTCCGGTGCCCAGGTCGGATCCTCGTTGCGTCCCGACGACGTGAGCTGACGCACCCGCCGTCCGGAGACGTCCATCACGAACACCTGCGGGCTGCCCGACACCTCGCGGTGGAAGGCGACCATCGTGCCCTCGGGCGACCACTCCGGCGCATTCGTCGAGCCGGTGACCCCGAAGTCGAACGGCACGAACAATTCGGCGTCGGTGCCGTCCGCGCCCATCGTATAGACCTGCGCCGGACCGGCGCGCGTGGAGACGAAGGCGAGGCGGCCGCCATCCGGGGCGAACGTGGGCGAAAGGTTGTCGGCGAAGCGACCCACGGTCAAGCGCTGGACACAGCAATTCTGCGCCACGTTCGCCACCTGGATGTTCGTTCCCTGCTCTGTCGAACTCGAATACGCCAGCAGATTGCCATCAGGCGAGAAAGCGGGCGTGATGTTGAGGCCCGAATTGGTGCCCGGCACGGGCGTCGCCGCCCCACCGGCGATGGGCTGGATCATGATGGGCCCGCGACCGTCCTGCAGGCGCGTGTACGCGATGCGCGCGCCGTCCGGCGACCACGTCGGCGAGAGCGAGGTGGCGCTCTCCGGGGTGAGCGCCCGCAGGTTGACGCCATCGTTGTCGACCACGTAGACACGGCCGCCGGCCACGAAGGCGAAGCGGGTGGCCGCGATGCCCGGCGTACCCGTGATCCAGCGCACCACCTCGTCGCTGATGCGGTGCACCTGCATGCGGAACCCGGGGTCGGTGGCAGGGCTGAAGACCGTCTCGACCTGGGCCGCGACCTTGCCGGCCGCCAGGTCGTGAAGCCGCACCTGCGCGCGTCCGCCCACGTCGGCGAGCTCGACCGCGTAGGCCGCGCCAAGCTTGCGGTACAGGTCGTAGTTGAAGGCGCCGGCCTTGCCCGAGAGCGTGCCGGAGGCTTCCGGCAGGATCACCGTCTCGAAGCGGTCGCTGAAGTCGAGATCGCGCCGCAGGATCGCACGGGCGGAATCGAGCCCGGTGCCGGGCGTGACGACGAGCGACGGCCGCGCGCCGGGATCGTACTTGAGCACGAGGCGCACGCCGCCCTGTGGCGGCGGAGGATCCTGCGCCGCGAGCGGGGCGACGGCGAGCGAGGCGAGCAGGCACAGCGGCAGCGCACGAAGCATCACTGTCTCGGTTCGAAGACGAAGGTCACAGGCAGCACGTTCGCGTCCCAGCCATCCGGCAATTCGCCGAAGGCCTTGGCATTGCCCGCCGACTCGATCGCGCCCTGCGCGTCGAGGTCGAAGCTGAAGTTGCCGGAGCGCGTCAGGAAGCGGATGTCCCGCACCGTGCCGTCCTTGAGGATGAGAAACGCCACTTCGGCGCGCAGCGCCCCGCCCGGCGGGCTCCAGCGCCGGAGCACCTGGTTCATGATGTTGCGCAGGTACTCCGGGTACGGAAAGTCGATGCCCGGAATCTTGATGTTGGCCACGTCGCTGCCGGTGCCGGGCGTCTCGCCGGGCAGGGGGCGCGCCTCGCTTTGAGTCGGCGGGGCCTTTTCCTTCGATGCGTCGGACGGCGCAGGCGTCGCGGTCTTCGGCGCCGGCTTCGCCTCGGCCTTCGGCTTGACGGGCGCGGCCTTTTCAGCCGTCTTCGCGGGTGGCGTGGCCGTCGGGGCGGTCTCGGGCTCGGGCGCGGCGCGTGGAATGGCTTCGCGCGCCAATCGTCGTGCGTTCGTGGGCAGCGGGGCGGCCACGAGATCCACGGCGTACACCGGTGGCTCGATCTTTCGAGCGGTCGCGGTGCCGAGCGCCAGCAGGATCACCAGGCCGTGCACGGCCGCCGAGCCCAGCATGCCGGCGCCGCGACTCTCGCTCAGATACGCGATGCTGCGGCCTCTCACTGCTGCTCCTCATCCTCCGCGACCAGGCCCACGTTCTGCACGCCCGTGGCGCGGATGACCGCCAGGATCCGGATCACTTCGCCGTAGGAGACGCCCTTGTCGCCCCGCAGGTACACGGCGTCCGGCTTGCGGGTGGCCACGATGGCGCGGAAGGTGGACTGGAAATCCCGATAGCTCACCGGCGTCTCGTCGACGAAGATCCGGCCCTGCCGGTTCACGCTCACGACGAGGCCCTGCTTCGAGTTGAGCGGCCGCGCGGCGACCTTGGGCAGTTCCACGTCCACCCCGCCCTGCATGATGGGCGCGGCGATCATGAAGATGATGAGCAGCACGAACGCCACGTCCACCAGCGACGTGACGTTCACGTCGGCGTTGAGGGGCATGTCGCCCTGCGAGTTCAACCCGCCGAGGCCCAGCATGTCAGATCAGCCCCTCGCGGGCCATGGTGCCGATGATCTCGCTGGCGAAGCCCTCGAGCTCGCTCGCGATCAGCCGCACCCGGCTCACGAAGATGTTGTAGAAGATCACCGCGGGAATCGCGGCCGCGAGGCCGGCCACCGTCGTCACCAGGGCCTCGGCGACGCCCGGCGCCACCGCGCCGATGTTGCCGCTGCCCTTCGCCGCGATGCCGATGAACGCATCCATGACGCCGAGCACCGTGCCCAAGAGGCCGATGAGCGGACCGACCGCGCCGACGATCGCGAGCCACGGGATGTAGTGGCTCAGCATGTCGCGCTCGGCCGAGACCTCCTTGCCGAGCACCAGCTTCAGCGCCTCGAGCTGCACGGGCGAGAGCGGCCGGCGCTGGGCCTCTTCCTTGAGGGCGCCCGGCCGCAGCTCGGCGTAGAAGTTGACCGCCTCGCGCATGACGCGGCCGAATGGCGAGGGCGGCAGCTTGCCGACCGCGGCGTACGCATCCTGCAGCCGCGTCGTCTTCTCGATCTCGGCGAAGAACCGCTGGCCCTGCCGGTGGACGCGGCGGAACTGCAGCCACTTGAGGATGATGACGAACCACGCCGCCAGTGAGAGCACCGCCGTGATGACCAGCACGACCCGGGTCTCGGTGCTCGAGATGAGCACCAGCTCGAGTGCCGTCCGGGGAACGGCCCCACCCTGCAGCATCACGCCGCGGCCTCCAGCTTGAACCACTCGATGAGCGCCGGCAGCCCGGCGTCGAAGCTGACCTCGGGCTGCCAGCCGAGCACCTGCTTCGCCTTGGACACGTCGAGCGCGCTGCGCAGCAGCTCGCCCGCCCTGGCCTCGCCGAACTCGAGCCGGGGCTCGACACCCATGACGCGTCCCACGATGGCGGCGAGCTCGAGCACGGAGGTCTGCTTCGAGGTGGCGATGTTGAAGGCGCGCGATTCGTGCGCCGTTGCCGGCGGCATCGCGCTGGTGCTCGCGAGGACGTTGGCCCTCGCGACGTCGCCGACGTACACGTAGTCGCGGGTCTGCTTGCCGTCGCCGAAGATGGTGAGCGGGCGCCGCTCGAGCAGGCGCGAGACGAAGATCGACACCACGCCGGCCTCGGACTTGGGGTCCTGGCGCGGCCCGAACACGTTGGCATAGCGCATCGCGACGGCCTCGAAGCCGCGCAGCGCGCCCAGCATGCGGATGTAGTGCTCGCCGGCCAGCTTGCTCGTGCCGTAGGGTGAGATGGGACAGTTGGGCGCCGTCTCGGGCGTGGGCACGATTTCAGGGTCGCCGTAGACGGTGCCGCCGCTCGACGCGAACACGACGCGCTTCACGCCGCCCTCGCCCGCGCCTTCGAGCAGGTTCACCAGGCCGACGATGTTGATCGCCGCGTCGAACGCGGGCTCGTCCACCGACACGCGCACGTCGATCTGCGCCGCATGGTGGTTGAGCACGTCGAACTTGCCTTCGGCGACGACGCGCTTGGCTTCCAGCGATCGGATGTCGGCCCGCTCGAAGCGCGCGCCCTTGGGCACGTTCTTCTCGTGGCCACGCGAGAGGTCATCGAGCACGGTGACGTCCCAGCCGCCGCGCAGGTACGCCTCGGCGATGTGGGACCCGATGAAGCCGGCGCCGCCGGTGACCAGCACCCGTCCACTCATGCAAAACCTCTCGCAAGCGGGGAAATCATTGCGCGGCCATGGGATAGGCC